>JARUHJ010000002.1:300000-516053 GCA_029667085.1 Deltaproteobacteria bacterium IMCC39524 | reverse complement strand
GGGCAGCGGCTGTTCGGGCCGTTGACCCTGAAATAAAGAGCTCAATTAAGCGTTGTTGTTTGGACTCACTTAAACGACTTTTACGCATACTGCTATCCTAGACGAAATTCAGTTATCTAGGACAGCCTCTAAATTGAACGCATAACAGACAAACAATTAGAGTTTCTTGACAAATTCTAACCCTGAGTTTAAATGGAAATGTGTTGAGCGATAGCTTCGTTGACAATACCAAACCTGTCGTGAGGCAGGGACGGAAAGCCACGGATCTTTATCTTCCCTTCTCCTCCACAAGATAGCCGGGTTCCCAAGCTGAACGTTATCGGACGATGATATTCAATCAGTAACAGGGGGTAACCGCTACTCAGAGATGGGGGAACCATGTGTACTCTAGCCCTCCGCAGTCTTCTCATTTTCTTTCCAGTCGTTATATTTGCATCACTTTGCCACGCCACAGACACTCCCCAAATCAGGCGACTATGGCCACCTACACCCAACAAGTATCAATTGGAATTTGTCGGAGTTTTTAACTCAGAGACCGATCTTGCCACAAGCAAAGGCAGCCAATTCATCGAGACTGTTTTAGGCGAAGACTGGCAGAAAAACCTCTCCCGCCCAACAAGCGTAACCACAATGGACGCTAATACGGTGCTGGTTACAGAATGGGGAAGCGGAGAGATCAAGGTTTTTGATTTTTCCCAGAAAAAGACCGGCAACCTCTTCAAAAGACAATTCTCCCTTTTCGAAAATCCTGTCGATATTGCCATTGATGGTAAAAACAACTTTATGGTGGCAGACCAGAAAAAAGGCGTCATCACAGTTTTTGACCGCAACCTGGAGTCTATCGCCTTGATTGGCAGAAATTTAAAATTTGAAAAACTGGAAAAAATTGCCATAGACTCAGCCACCCAGACGATCTATGCCTCGGATTCTGTTCTCAACAAAGTATTTGCTTTTGACAGGAGCGGCCAACTACTTTTTGAAATTGGCGGTGGCGAGAACGCTGAAGCCAAGTTAAATTCCCCCCACGGTCTGGCCGTTAACCCTGAAGGCAACTTATATGTCGCCGATACCGGCAACTCGGAAATCAAGATATTTGACAACGCCGGAAATTTTCTGGAAATTTTCAAAATCAAGCAGAATAAGGGTGATTCCGTCATCAAAAGACCATGGGACCTAGCCTTCGACAGCCAGGAGAAGCTTCATATCATTGATCAGGGAAGTGCAGCCCTGATTACATTCGCTCAGAACGGAGAACTGCTTTTTGCAACCATGGCAAAAGAGCCGACCAATCATTCCATGGGGTTAAATCGCCCAAATGATATTCACATCGACAGAAAAGACAGAATAATCATTACGGATGACCTGAACAATCGATTCAGCGTTTGGCAGGTTCTGACACAAACCTATCTGGAAGAAAATCCCATTACAGAAGATGACATTGAAGCACTAAACAACTATATCGAAAAGAGAAAATCTGAGTTAGCTGAGCAGAGAAAAGCAAAGGAAGCAATCTCCTTAATAGACAAGCAAGAAAACAATGACCATAAGGAGAGAGAAAAGAAAGTAAAGAAAAAACAGAGAAAAGTCGTCTGCCCAAATTGCAGCAAGGAATATGCTCTTATTTACATCGGCCTGGGTGGCGAATAGGCTGAAACTTGTTCCCGGCAATAAGCTCTATCTACTGTGAGATGGATAGGGAAAGTAACCGTTCTCCACTCGTAGAGAATGCTGAGTTGTCTAATGTAAGGATTGAGTCCACTACAGGAGGTCACTATGCTTAAAAGGACCTTTTCATTAACAATAAGAACTCTTCTCGTCCTCGTTTGTGTTATCAAGACGGGCACAACCATTTCAGAAGCAGCCTCCTCTACAGAGCCCCCACTTACGCCCCCTGAACATCAAAGCATCCATCAAAAAGCATCAGCCTGCTGGGAAGATTTCGAAGTGCCTTTCAGTGATGACCCTAAAGACTGCCAGAGCGTTTGTGATACCTGCCACAAATTTGCAACAGTCATTGGGGGCAAGGACAACCCTGAGGCATACACAACAGATGTAATATTCCCTCAAGACATAAAGAATGAAGCCAGCTGGAACAAAATTGGCTCGTTGCAAAGATCATGCAGAAATTGCCACACAGACATAACAGAGGCAGAGCCAGGTTTAAACCATGAAATTTTCGTAGAATATTACGCGTTTGGTTCGAACCAGAATTTCAAGGAGACCAGCCTGAAACTTTATGATAACTACATTCTTTGCACAACCTGCCATAGCCCGCATCGTGAAGAGATCGCTCTTTTGAGGATCTCAAACCAGGGGTCAACACTTTGCCTGGACTGTCACAGTACCTGATTTTTAAGCATTAAATGCCGGGTTTCGTTCCTCAAAGCTTACATAGAGGCGTCATCTTGGATTCACGAAGTAAATATCTGCTGAGTGGAGTCAAGGGAAAGGAGGGGCGGCAATGATTCTGAAAAATAAAGTAAAAAATTCTTTTTTATGGAGCGTTGGGAAATCATCAAGTATTTCAGAACGGCCTCAGATGGAGAGGCCCCAGGTCAGATTCTGATTCTTCACCTGGCACGCGTAATGGTAACAGTTCTGGTTGCCGGCATCTGGGTGTTCTTCACATTGTTCACCGGAGTCTTTACCATCGCCTTTGTCATATTACTAGGTGCTGCAATAGGGAGTGTTCACCTTTTAAGACCGAAAGGCGTTCAACGTTTTAACCTTCCCAGTGCGCTGATGCTAACGCTTTTCGGTGGCATACTCAGCAATGTACTGGCAGGCTTGGCGTTATTCAGCTCCAAAATGGGAGTAAGTTACTGGCAGGTTCTTTCTGCACGGCGTTTTCCTGAAGACATTCAGATGCTCAGTTCAGTATTTCTTGAATCCTTTCGGCCACAGGATCTTTTCTTTTTTGTTTTCGCATTGACGACTGTGGCCTACTTCGCCCAGAGGAACTACCTGCGTGGGGAAAATGCGGGGGAACTCATTGAAGTACACTTTACCTCTGGAAAAACATATAGCATCGGATGCAGAGCGATGCATTACTTGCTTTCAGAAAACAAGGTCGTCAAATTTAAAAGATCTGAAGGCTGGGCTGTTGTTGGTAAAGATTGCTTACGAAGCCAAAGAGAAGACGGCATTTATGCGGGCTTCGAGCGCAGAGACAATGATCAAATGATTAAATGTTACTGAGACTCGGAGTAGAGGATCTGTCTGGGGTGAGATGGATTTTATGGTCAAGAGGTGCAGATTGTTTGCCTGATGAAACGTGCCAAAAAAACCAAGCCCATCAGGATTCGATCTCCGATGGCCATTCTTATTGGCAAGAGCTTTCGGATAAAGGGGCACGTCAGAAAGCCAGCACGGGCTTATTTGTTCCGCATGTCATGGGGAACGAGAACAGTGGCGGATTGTTCGCTACGGTTACCGGCGGCATCGACGGCAACGGCTGTAACTGTGTATGTCCGACCGTCGGTGTCATTACCATCGCGCCAGGCTTCGAGCCACAGAGAGCTGCCAAAACCTGGAACAACCTGACCGATGGTGCTACCGTATTCGTCATTCAGGGTGATTTCGACTTCGACGGACCCGCTATCGTCCGTGGCAGAGCCACCGACCAAAACCTCAACAGACTTCTTGTTGGGTGGCCAAAGAATTTGCGTACTCAGCACCAGGTGGATTTCAGGTGGCGTTGTGTCAACGGCGGCTTCGGCAATAAAAACATCCTGACTGGCGTTATTATCCCCGACCACCAGGTGGGGGTCCTTTGAAGAGAAGACCAGCATGGAACCATGTTCAGTCATAGCAGGAGCAACGGAATCACCCTCATTCAAGGTCCCGGGCAAAGTTGTGCTGACCAGGTCATGGACGCCGCTCTCGAGATCAAGTCGGAGGATTCCTTTGACATCCGAAGGAAGGCCCGGAGTCCTTGCGACGTAGGCAAGAAAACGACCATCAAGACTCAAGGCGGGCGAGCTCCCTTTTGCTATAAACCGGGGCTCGCCGTCACGGGCGACGAGATAGAGGTTCTGGCCACCTGTGCCGTCGGAGGCGGAGAAAGCCAGCAAACTGCCATCTCCACTCAGAGAAGGTTCGGCGCAATCAGTATTTCCTGGAGAGGAAATGCGTTGGACTGAGCCGTCCTGGCGATCATAATAAAAGATGTCTGCAGCGTTGTTGCCATCACCATCCACTAGGTTATCAGACTCCGAGACGTAGGCTATAAGCTGACCATTACCGCTCAATGAGGCCTCTTTACTTGGCCCATTGCCTTTTTCGCCATTGACGTTGATGCTGGCCAACTCCAGGGTCGCATTTTGAATATCGTAAAGATAAATATCTGAACTCTGGTCGGAATCAGTACTGATCAGGTTGGACGCGCGAGAGGTAAAGGCTAAAGTCGATCCGTCGGAACTTATCACGACCTCATCACTGGCTCCATTAACCAGGCGACCGGAAAGCCCCTGAGTTATCAAGCCGAGAGAACCAGACAATCGATCATAAAGAAAGATACGAAAAAGTTGGCGGTAGGAAATGTGATATCCGCTGGCACACGAAAAAGCCGCAAGGTCTCCCCGGGCATTGAGTGACGGGCTCTTGCAAACTGTTTGATAAAACCAGTAGTTGTTCGGATTCAGATCGCGGCTGACATTTTCCACGAGACCGCTGTCTCGATCGAGGACAAAGATATCCGGATCGGTGTTCCAGTACCAGGAACCAGGATCATGATCGACCAGGTTGTCTGCATCTGAGACATAAGCAATGAACCGGCCATCAGCATTAATGTCAGGTTCTGAGCTTGGTCCATTCCCTATCGTACCGAATCCCGAACGACTGACGAGGTCAATTTCAGCACTCAAGGCCGGGGAGGAACACCAGCAAAGGGCCATTAACAGGAGAAGAGTTCCTCTACGCAGAAAGATCATAGCTTGTTGCCTCATACGATTATTTCTTGGTGATGATGCGAACCACATCTTCTCCGACCAGCAACCCGGCCGAAGAGTCGCCACCAACGGCGATCAAACCAGCAGACATGACCACCACAACACCATCTCCTCTCCGCAAAGGCTCACCTGTTACTTCCTCTAGAGCTGCATAAAAATCCTGGGCTCTGAACTTTAAATTCAGGTCAAGAAAACCATCAGGGCCAGCGTCGGTGCAATCCATATCAGAGGCTTTGCCGCTTAACGGATAATAAGGCTCGGTCACATCTTCATAGGCAAAATGAATCGGAGATAATCCGGCAACTTTAATCGTTCCGGGATCAATCTGTGTCACGTCGAGTTCTTCCGAGCCAACAATAGCCGCTGACAAGATGCCTTTTTTCTTTATATTCAGTGGGTTTGGACAGGATTGAGGTTTGATGTCAAAAGCGACTGGCGTCGCTGAACTTGTGGTCGTAATGGTTGCCTCAACAGCGACATCGTACCAATCTTTTGCGAAATTACGGTAACCGAAAACAAAGGTGAAGGAATAATCTCCAGCGGCCCTATTCAAAGTATATGTTTTCAAAAAAGAAGAACCCCAATTAACACCTTTAACATCAAGCGGCGCAGCCGAAGTTCTTACCATGTTGTTGTGGTCATAACTCCATTCGGAATTTTCGAGGAACATGTATGAGGTCGTACCAAAGGAACTTCCTCCCTCCAGGTAACCTTCAACCGTCACCTCAAAATCTTCATTTGCCACGACATTGTCAGGAACCGTTATAAAGGCACAGGCGCTTTGGTAGCATTCCGTATAAGTGGCAGCAGATAATGTAGAACTGGATAAAAAGATAAGCAGAAGCATGATTGGCAGGGTTTTAAATCGAGACATTTTGGCCTCCCTCAAAGCGTAAAAACGTTTTGAATTATTGTGGATTAGCGCCAACAAAAAAACCACACCATTCGGAGGTGTGGGGACGCTTGATCCTGCTTCGGCAACCCCGCTTTCCTGTAACAGTAACTGTCCCAGGACCGGAGGCTTTGCGTCCCACCCTTGCAGATGGTTTGCTCTTGTCGGCTTGGTCATAAAGGAGAGTCACGACACTTTAGGACGACTCTCCTTTTAACATTTATGATTATGCGGCTACTCTAACACATACACCTCAAAAATATCTCACAATTTCTCAGCGGGCATTCAATCTTGGGATTGACGGTGTTCTTTCAAGGAAAGGACTAAGCTCCGGATTGACGTAAAAAAACGATCAAGGCCCCACGACCACCGTAACGTTGCGGCGCCAGCCCCCATTCCAGAACAAGTTCTCTCTGAGACTCCAGCAACCTTTCCATAGCAGTGCGCAGCACCGGGCCATCGCTTGAATGCGACCCTTTGCCAGTGATGACAAGAACGGTCCGGCATCCCTGATAGAGGGCATCCTGAAGGAAAAATTGAACCTTTGTACAAGCCTCTTCAACGGTCAACCCATGCAGGTCAAGCTCGGCTTCAGGCTTGAGCTGCCCACGTTCAACCTGCTTCATACGACGAGGGACAGCCTTATTGACAGGCTCCTCCTCTGACCACTCATCGACAAAAGTCTTTTCCATGGACCCCAAGGCCTCAAGAAAGGCCTCCTGGTCGCGCTCCTCCTTGGATTTCTCGGGCAAAACAGGAGGTTGTACAGCTCTACCCTGCTTCGGCGCATGCTCTTCAATCGTCTTCCCTGGCAGCGGCCTCACCCCGAGAAAACCCATCTCATCAGCAAAAGAAACTCCATCATTTGAAGGCGGAGCGGTATTCCCGGTCACGCTGCTTTTCTGATCGTCCACACTTTTTGGCAAAGCAGGTGGCTCCTTCAACGCAGACAGCCCCTTCAAATTCTTGAAGGGGCTGCTGGAAAATTCTTTCGGTGTCGAGTTCTTCTGTTTCGTCGACTTTTTCTTGGCCATGGTTATAACCTTGATTAAGAGTCACACGGCGACGCCGTTATCTTCTGACTATCTTGCGTCGACCCTGCATGGCCTTGGTCTGCTTACGAATCATGGCGCCCTGCTTCTCCAGCTGGAACTGCAACCAGAGGTCACCGTAACCCTGCATCTTCATCTTACCGCCGGTTTTAAGAGCTTCCAGGTTGGAGCTCATCAGCTCATCACTGCCAACCTTTTTCAGGCCTTTTTCCATGACGCTGACAGCCTTGTTGCGATCACCGATCTTGTCGAGGCAGAAGGCGTAGAGGCTCCAGAGCAACGGCTCCTTGCGGGTTCCAGCGACGGTCTTGTCAAAAGTCGCAATCATCTTTTTAGGCTGGTTGCGCTTCATCTGGATAATCGCCAGCATCGCCATAGCAACCCAGTGACGCACAAAGCCCTTCTCAAGATAATCGTAGGCTTTGCTGAAATCGCGACGCAGGTAATAAACCATGCCGATCTGGGCATTCATCTGCTTGTCGATGAAGAACTGCCACCATTGGTACTTCTTCTTTACGCCCTCCAGCTTATGAACCGCGGCTTCGGGACGATTGGCCATGATGTCTTTCTGCACCACCTCCATGGCATCGCCAACAGCCTTCATCACCTGTTTGAGGATAAGCACGTAGATAAGAGTAAAGCCGACCAAAGCGGTAATCGCGGAAATAGCGGGGTGCAAGCTGGTGGTGAAATACAGGGCGGCGCCGAGCGCGGAGCCTGCAACTAATGCAATGAGTACAGACAGCATGAAAAAAAGTCCTTTCGAGTGGTTTAGAGCGACGTATACTATCAGCCTGCATCGAGGTTGTCAAAGCAAACTAAATCCTTAGAAGAGGCACGCGCCACGTGCCACACACCACTTGCCATTGAGAAACCTGAAGCTTTCAATTTACCAGTTCTGGGTGTGTGACGATGCGGTTGATACCGAGATTTGAGAGGTTATTCGGCAAGGTCTCATTGTGCAGAAATTGCGTATTGCCGTCCTGGTAAAGAAGAGGCTCTGTCTCCTCTGTTTTCAGGGTAAAGGTCTCTCCACAAGGAGCAGCACAAGGGCCAAATTCGGGGGAGGTGCGAAACGGACAGTTACGGCTCGAAGTGACCATGGCATAAGGAAGATGTAAAGAGCCTTGTAGAGGGACCGGAAGAGGAGCAAGCCCCTGCAGGAGGTTGTCCTGTTCAATGCGCGTGACCCCTTTCTCGACAAGCAGTTCCACGGCGTCGCGATTGTGCCAGGATCCACGGCGGAAATATTCAGACTGCTCGGCCCCCAGGGTCATCTCGAGGATACGTGGCCCACGCTTCTGACCTGAGAGCGCTCGACCCAGGATCACCGTCAGGTCATCACGCACAGAACGTAACAGTTCCAGAGCTCCCCAGTCAGAGATCAGGACCTCATCACCGCAAGTCAGTTCGGGCAGGACTGTTTTAAAATAATTGTCAAGCTGCCGCCGTTCGGCCTCGCCGAGAACCGGCGTCACCAGGGTATAGGCCCAATCAAAACGGCGTGCCCAGGCTCTGGAAGCCAGCGTTTTTTCAATAGAGGGCAGACGCCAGAAGCAGAACTCGGCGCCATAATAGAGACGGGAAAACCCTGCCGGTGGTTCTTCGGGGAGATCATACAGAAAAGCGGCTTGTTCAAGCTCAGCCACGGTTGCTGCTCACGTGCAGGGTCAGACTTTCACCCGGTTGCAGCACATGGTTTTCCGCAAGGTTATTCCAGCTGCGGATCTGGCCTGTGTCAACTGCAAATTCGCGACCGATCGCCCAGAGCGTATCGCCGGAACGTACCGTGTAGACCATCTTGGTTACTGGCCCACTGGTCTTTTTAACCTTCGCTATTTGTTTTTTAGACGTCTTTTTCGAGGAGACAATCAGGCTTTGACCTGGTCGAATCGTATTACTCCAACCCAGCTTGTTCCAGACGCGCAGTTGCTTCTCTGTGACATTAAACTTGCGTGATATTTTCCAGAGGGAATCACCGGAGCGTACCGTGTAGCGTGAAAGTCGTGAACGCTTGTAATCATCCTTAAGTTCGGCGAGCGGCTTCAAACCGTTTGAATCAGGATTGAGCGGCACAATCAGGTTGGTACCAATCTGAATAGTACGCGAGTTCTTGATACTGTTGAGACGTTTGATATCCGTAACACGCACCCCATAGCGATGTGAAAGGGCCAGCAGAGTATCGCCCGATTTAACCTTGTGACGCACATAATTGGCCCGCTCACGCTTAGGAAGCTGCGCATACTTCTCAGCGAAGAGGGGTTGTGAACCGACCGGGAGACGAACTTCAAAGCCTTTGGCTGCAGGCGGTGTACACCAACGTTTCAACTCCGGATTGAGTTTTTTAATCGAGGCATAGTCTGAATCACTCAAACGCGCAAGCACTTCCAGATCAGTACTACTGGGCAGTGCCATCGTCTCGTAAGCGATTGGCTCCTGGTACTCGAGGTCAGTAAAACCATATTTCTCAGGCTGCTTCGCGATCAGGATGACGGCAAGGAGCTTTGGCAGATAGTTTTTGGTTTCAGCCTGCAGATATTTTCCACGACTGAGTTCCCAGAAATCCCTGGTCTTGTAACGTTTGACGGCCTGACGCAATTTGCCGGGACCTGCGTTATAGGAAGGGACAGCGAGATACCAGTCGCCATCGAAGCTCTTGTACAGGTCGCTCAGGAAGTGGGCTGCTGCGCGCGTGGCCTTCTCCGGGTCTCGGCGCTCGTCGTGCCACCAGTCATTCTTCAGACCGTAGCGACGACCGGTGCTTTCGATAAATTGCCAGGGGCCCACGGCATGAGCCCAACTGTAAGCTTTGTCATTGAAGCCCGACTCAACCATAGCCAGGTAAGCAAGGTCTTTTGGCAGTCCGGCCTCGGCAAAGATTTCACGCATCATCGGTAAGTAACGACCGGAACGCTCCAACCAGATTTTGAAGGTTTTTCTCGCCCGACCCGTGTAGTAGTCAACATAATAGCGGACCTTTTCATTCTCCACGACGGGAAAATCGTAGACCGGTTCCTGAAGAGCAAGGGTTTGCCCCGGATCCTCAGGCGGATCCTGATCGACACCTTGCAAAAGCTGATTATCAGCGAGAGTCTCGGCATCAAGAGGCTCAACCTGTTCGGCAAGGTTCTCTTCAACCACCTCTTCAAACAGCGAGTCTGCAAGTAACTCGTTATGGTTGACATCAGTCGCTTCATCCACAGGCACAGCAGGAGCTGCCACCTCAAGCAGGGGCTGAGGAGAGCTCTCTTCGAGGGGTTCAGAAGACAGCAAGGGGATATTTGTTGAGAAACAACCTGCCAGGGTCAACCCTGCCAGGAGATAGAGAGTTACTTTAAAAAACCGCATTAATTAAACCTCCTAAAGCGGGCACAGGCTACACGAAAAACGCGCTAAGTGTCAAATACTACGTAATTCTTCGCCCCAACAGCGTTCTTCCATTTCCCGCAGCAGGTCAGCAAAAGTTTTTCTTCTTTGCGCACTCACGGCGATCGCTTCAAAACGTCGACAGAGAGGGGCAACCTCTTCATCGGGGATCAGGTCAATTTTGTTAAAGACCAGGATTCTTGGTATTTCTTCCAGGTCGAGATCACTCAGGATACGATCAACAGCGCGAATTTGTTCTTCAAAACGAGGATTGGAGATATCAACAACATGCAGCAGCAGATGCGCATCGACCATTTCTTCCAGGGTCGCCTTGAAGGCACCCATCAAACTTTTCGGCAGTTGCCGAATAAAACCGACCGTGTCAGTAATAATCACTTCCCGGTCCTCGGGAAAACGCAAACGACGGGTCGAGGTGTCGAGAGTGGCAAAGAGCAGGTCTTCGGTAAAGACCTCACTCTGAGTCAGGGCGTTAAGGAGAGTCGATTTCCCGGCGTTCGTGTAGCCAACAATTGAGACAATCGGCACACCCTTCTTGATGCGTTTCTGGCGTCTCTGTAGCCGCCCCTTACTCAGGGAAGCGAGCTGCTTCTCGAGGCGGCTGATACGATCACGAATTCGACGGCGGTCCGTTTCCAGTTTGGTTTCACCCGGCCCACGACCACCGATACCGCCCATCAGGCGTGACATCTCCGTGCCCTTACCGGACAAACGCGGCAGAATATATTTGAGCTGAGCCAGCTCAACCTGAACCTTGCCGTCCAGAGTGTGCGCTCGACGAGCAAAGATATCCAGGATCAACTGGCTGCGGTCTATGACCTTCAGGTCGGTCATGGCGGTAATCGTGCGTGCCTGGACCGGGGTGAGATCTTGATCGAAGACCAGTAGAGTCGCGCCCCTATGTAAAGCACTGATGACAACCTCTTTGAGCTTGCCCTCCCCCATCAGGGAGCGCGGATTCATCTTGCGGGAACGCTGCATGATGCGATCGAGGACTACCACATCAGCGGTACGAGCCAGCTCGGTCAGCTCGTCTAGAGCATCTTCCGCCTCGCGAAGCGGCGCCTGGGTCACGGAAAGCAGAATCGCCTTCTCCCGGGTGTCTCCAAGGTCAAGGGATTCCGAGCGTGAGCGCTCCAATTCGGCATCGAGAGCGCGGATGAAAGAGCCGAAATCAAGATCCAAAGAATAGAGCGAAGAAGCTTTCTGTAAAAGATGAATCTGCCCCTCAGGGTCAGGCGGGATCAGGTGTGCGTAATTGACGGCACCGGGCAAGCCATCATCGCCAACGGCGAGACTGACCATCATGTCGAGACGCAACAGGGCCAGATCATTGAGGTCGTCCTGGGAGAGAGGTTCACCTTTGAGATGGGTGTGAATACAACGCAGGCCGCGCAGACCACTGCGTCCCATGCCGTAACCACTCAGATCGGGAATAACGATTTCGCGATCATCGCCCAGCACCACATATTTGACTTCGCCGCTGCGATCGATAATCAGGCCGATCTGACGACGTAATTCGCGCGACTGCTCGGTGAGATAGCGGGCAAGCTCCGGAGTGATCATCTCTCCAGCAGGCAGACGACGCTGGTAAATCCGCTCGAGCGCTTTGACCTGGCTTGATTTTAGGCCTGTGGTACTACCGTGAATCATTGAGGTTCCAGTTATCAGTGATTGGTTATCTGTATTATTTATAAGCTTTGGGACAGTCCCCTTAACTGCGGGGACAGTCTTTGTGGTGGTCGTTAGATCTATTTTTACTGCACACTGCGTTCCAGTTCTGTCTTTTACGCAAAAAAGGCCCGCTAAGGGCCTTTTAAGATCGTTGTATCTCCTCTACACAAACATCATAATGCCGAGATGTTAAAACCACCGTCGACGTAGTGAACTTCTCCAGTCACCCCCGTGGAAAGATCGGAGAGGAGGTAGAGGGTTGATTTACCGACCTCATCCTGAGTAACAGTTCTCCGCAAGGGGCTGCGTTCTTCCATGGTATGCAGTTTCTGCTTGAAGTTACCGATGCCGGAAGCGGCCAAAGTCTTGATTGGACCGGCGGACACGGCGTTGACCCGAATCTTGCGGGGGCCAAGCTCAGCCGCCAGGTAACGCACCGAGGCTTCCAATGCTGCCTTGGCAACGCCCATAACGTTATAATCGGGAACAGCCATCACAGCGCCGAGGTAGCTCATCGTCACGATGCTGCCCCCTTCAGGCATCAAAGGCATGGCATAACGAGTCATGGGAAGCAGTGAGTAAGCACTGATATCCATGGCCAAGTTGAATCCTTCCCGGCTCGTCTGGGAGAAGGGGTTTTTCAAATCTTCACGGTTGGCGAAAGCGACAGCGTGCACAACAAAATCGATCGTTCCCCACTGTTTCTGCAACTCTTTGAAAACCGCTTCAACATCTTCATCCGCGCCAACGTCGCAGGGCAGGATAATTTTTGAGCCCAGGCTCTCGGCCAAAGGACGGACGCGCTTTTCCAGTGCTTCATTCAGGTAGGTAAAAGCCAGTTCGGCACCGGCCTCATGCAATTGCTGTGCAATCCCCCAGGCAATACTTTTATCGTTAGCGACACCGAAAATCACACCGCGCTTGCCAGTCATCAAACCCATCAATCATTCCTCCTGAAATATTAGATAGCTGGTAGGTTTCATACCAGATAGACGCATCGAAGGCAAGCTTTGCCACAATAATTTATGGTTTCGCCGCCTGGTCGACATTCTCACTGATTATCGCTAAGAGCGCTTCCGCTTTTTTATAGCCAGGCACAACCAATCCATCAGGCATGATCAGAGTCGGTGTCGAGGTCACACCCAGGGTCGGTCCTAAAGCCAGCGTCTGGTCCACCACATTTGTTTCACAATTGGCCGATGGAACCGGCTTCCCGGCAAAGCTGAGCTCCAGCAACTCCATAGAATCATGACAGATGATGCTCTTGGAAATGCCGTAAGCGTTGGGATGCATCTTTAACGGGAACAGCTTGATGAGAAAGGCAATGTTCGGATCGATGCGGACAACCTCTTTCAACTCTTCATGCAGTTTTTTGCAATAGGGGCATTCCGGGTCGGTAAACACCACAACCTTGTTTTTGGCCGTCGGTTTACCAAGCAAAAGAGCATCATCAAGAGGAATCTTAGTGACATCAACTTTATTCATCCGAGCGCTACGCTTTTTGGTCAGGTTTTCCTTATCATCCAGGCGGATCACATTACCGGACACCAGGTACTGCTTGGAGAAGTCGATATAAACCGGCAATTTCCTATCACCCTTCTCAACTTCAGCCACCCACATACCGGGGATTTCAGAGAATTCCACGCTATTCACTTTATCGACCATGGTACCCAAAAGTAGTGACGTCTCTTCCTTGGTGATGCTGTGGCAATCGTTGCAAGTACCAGCACCGCAACCATCAGCAGTCATGGCAAAAGTAGTCTGGGAGCAAAAAATCAGCGCAACAACAATGAGAATAAAACGCATTTAAATTCGTCCTTCTCCGACTCTTAAGTCGGCAGTTATTTGACATGCAACCTGTTTATCTGGCGAAATTTTTGACTTCGTCATAATAACGAATAGCTATCATGTTTTACAAGGGTTAGACATATAAAAAGCGAAATGGTTGACAATTCGCTCCATCTTCCGTAATAACTCGCCTTAGGCCCACCCCAAAGTCTCTATCGCAGAGGGATAACAAAGCAAAATGGATGCCATCACCTTAACAGGACTTGCCCTGGCCTTGGCCATGGATGCCTTCGCCGTTGCACTCGGCACGGGTGCCGTGTTGTCACGTCTGACCGGTCGGCACCTCTTTCGGCTCGGCTTCCACTTCGGGCTCTTCCAGGCGCTGATGCCGGTGATTGGCTGGCTGGCAGGACTCACCATCATACAATGGGTTGAAGCCTGGGATCACTGGATCGCCTTCAGCCTGCTGGCGATCATCGGTGGCCGCATGATTTATGAGGCCTTCAGCGACGAAGAGAAAACCGATGATCGCGACCCGACCAAAGGCTTGAGCCTGGTTTTACTCTCTATCGCCACCAGTATCGATGCCTTGGCCGTCGGGTTTTCTCTCAGCGTGATCGGTGTCTCGATCTGGATGCCCGCTCTGGTGATCGGCCTGGTCGCCGGTATCCTCACGATTATCGGAATGCTTCTCGGCGGCCGTATCGGTGATCGCTGGGGGTCCCGCGTAGAAATTTTTGGTGGGTTGGTTCTGATTGCGATTGGTTTCAAAATTTTGATTGAGCACCTGTCAACTTAAAATTTCAGACGATAGGATACATAATCGGTAAGGGGCTTAACCTCTCTTTCCGACAACGTCCCGAATCTCTTCGACACACCTGTAAGGAATCTTCAGGTTCCCCCTGCCCTTCCCCATCTCAACGCCACCCTTGATCGGTTGATGAAAATCAGAGCCGCCGGTAACGATCAGATTTCTCCTGCGGGCCATGGTGATATAACGATCGATACCATCATTGGTGGTTCCTGAGCTGTACGCTTCCACGCCATCCAGGCCCAGACCGATAAAGATATCGAGCAACTCGCCAAGCCGGACATCGCTGACCCCGATAAAGACCGGATGGGCGAGGACCGTACAACCACCGGCATCGCGGATCAGTTGGATCGCCTCTTCGAGGGGGAAAAACCTCTTCGGCTCGTTGCAAGGGACCAGGTAACGTGTGAAGGCTTCTTCCATATCCTTGACGTAACCTGCTGCGAGCAAGGCCTGACCGATGTGAGGCCGACCAATGGTGCCACCGGCACGCTTTGCAACATCGGCATAATCAAGAGGCTGTCGTCCCTCTCCTGTTAAGCGGTGGTTGATATTGACAAGAATGCGTTCACTGCGCCCGGCACGAAAGTCCCTGAATTCAGCAAGCGCCTTCTGCAAGGCTGCGTTTTTATGATCAAAGGCATAACCGAGCAGGTGAATATCGCTCAGCTCCTCCCACTGTACGGAGAGCTCTACCGCAGGAATAATTTCAACATCGTACTTGAGCCCTGCTGCAAGCGCTTCCGGAACACCATCGACATTGTCATGATCAGCCAAGGCTATTGCGCGCAAACCGAGAGAAGCTGCTTCGGCAACCAGCTCTTTAGGCGTTAAGATGCCATCGGAAAAAAGGCTATGGAGATGAAGATCAACCAGCTTATGCATCGCAAGCACCTATCATTCGCAGGAATAGTTTCAGGCCATGTTAACACAAATTGAAAAACGACGAACGAGGGGCAAAAAGGGCTAAACAATAGAGTAAACATTGTCAAATCTTTTAGGCCTGATTTGTAATAGGTCAGACTTAACCTGACCCACTGTGACACCCACTATAAAGAGTTTCATATCCGTACAGCCCTTTTTCTTTTCAGAAGATACCCCCCCGCACCTTACATCTAGCAATAACTGTGGTAAATTTACAGGCACAACAAACCACAGATACCGGAGTAAATGACATGGGCAAAAAAGACAAAGACTGCTGGAAACCTGAAAAGCACCCAACCCACATGTGTAAACTCTTCAAGAAGGGCTTGATGATGGAGATCGACCAGCAATCCTCCAAGCCAACCGTAGTCTGCTCTAAATGCGGAGCAAAAGCTGACGTTCCGGAATCGGTCTGCCAGCCAAAGCCACTATAAGAGTCCAAATTCAGAAGGTGCAATTCACTTCGACTTATGCCACAATCCTCGAAATTACAGCAACTTATGAATATCAATACTTATTTGAGGGGACTCCATGCCTGAGACAATTCAGAGAGACCTGACCAAAAGCACCCTCGCCATCGTTCTGATTGGTGCCCTGCTCGCAGCCTGTTTCTGGATCTTGCGTCCATTTCTGCCCGCCCTGATATGGGCCGCCATGATAGTGATAGCAACCTGGCCCCTATTGCTGATTATCCAGAAGAAGGTTCATGGTCGTCGCCCTGCCGTAATGATCGTGATTGGCCTGCTGGTTCTGGTGTTTGTCATCCCCTTCACCTTAGCCGTCGGCACCATCGCTGAAAATGCCCCACAGATCACTGCTTTAAGTAAAGAGCTGGTCAACGTAGGCATCCCGGCACCACCAGACTGGGTTGACCAAATCCCCCTCGTCGGCAAATCCGTTGCCGAGTTTTGGCAAAAAACTTCAACCACGGCACCCGAAGAGCTCACCAAGCGCCTCTCCCCCTACATGCGTAACATAGGTGGATGGCTGGTCGCACAGGCCGGAAGCTTCGGCCTCATGTTTCTTCATCTGCTTTTAACTTTGATTCTAGCATCAATTCTCTACATGAACGGAGAAGACGCGGCAAAGATTATGCTTCGCCTCTCTCACCGCATTGCAGGAGAGCGTGGTGAGCACGCAACGAACCTCGCCGCTCTTTCCGTGAGAGCTGTCGCGCAAGGGGTCGTTGTTACGGCTCTTGCCCAATCTCTCCTCGCGGGGATTGGCCTGGCGGTGGTTGGCATCCCCTATGCCTCTCTTTTAACGGCACTGATATTTATGCTGACCATCGCTCAAATCGGTGCCGGGCCGGTTCTGATTCCAGCTATCATTTGGCTCTTCTGGAGCGGTAGCACGGGATGGGGGATCGCCATGCTGATTTGGTCGATCTTCGTTATGGGCATGGACGGCTTTCTACGGCCGTACCTGATCCGTCGTAACGCTAACCTGCCCCTGCTACTGATCTTTGCCGGTGTTATTGGCGGATTGATCTCTTTTGGCGTTATTGGCCTCTTCATAGGGCCCGTACTGCTGGCTGTCTGCTATACCCTTATGCTCGCCTGGATCAACGAAGAAAACAATGAAGAGACAACGACCTGAGTTGCCGTTAGCGAGGACAGCCAATCTCCCTCAAGTGACTTATCCGGTCCACGTCCACTGACGATTGCCTCGCCTCTCAGGTCGTGCTATACCTGCCACATTCAATCCAAAGCAAGGAGAAAAATAATGTCTGAAACAACCAATCCAACCGTTCGCATCGAAACCAGCATGGGCAACATTGTCCTCGAACTCGATGCCGTCAATGCGCCAATCAGCACCGCTAACTTTATCGCTTACGCCAATGACGGCTTCTACGAAGACACCATCTTTCACCGGGTCATCGACGGCTTTATGGTGCAGGGCGGTGGCTTGACTGCCGACATGAGCGACAAGAGCAACAAGAAGGCGCCCATCAAGAATGAAGCCGCAAACGGGCTTAAGAATGATCATGGTACAGTCGCCATGGCACGCACCAATGTCGTCGACAGTGCGACAAGCCAATTCTTCATCAATGTTGGCGAGAACAGTTTCCTTAATCACACAGCACCAACTCCGCAAGGCTTCGGTTATGCTGTATTCGGCAAAGTAACCGATGGCATGGATGTGGTGGATGCCATCCGCCAGGTCAAAACCGGCAACAAAGGGATGCATCAGGATGTTCCGGTAGAGACCATTACCATTCAGAAAGTGACTGTCGAGTAGGGACGGAACGAGGAACGCGGAAAGACCTCAGATAAAAGCGACGAACAGACCCACTAGGGGACTGCTCTCATGAAGAGAACAGTCCCCTTTTTTACCTAATTCCAGGTTCATCTTCAACAGCCCTCATTTCCTTTTTCTAATCTGGGGTACTAATCTGCTATAATGGTCGGCGAGGAGGGCTTCATGCCACAACGCACACTGACCAAATGGTTGGCCCATTGTTATTACGGCCTGAAGCTGTTCCCCTTTCGCAAGGAACGTCAAGAACGCCTGCTTAACGGTCGACAAAAGGGGCTCGTCGGAATTCAGATTGACGGCCTGGCCTTTCCCTATCTGCAACAAGCCCTTGATCGGGGCTACCTTCCTCACCTGGAGCGCTACCTGCGCCGCGGCCACAAGCTGGTCGAGTACCAGGCCGGCCTGCCGAGTACGACGCCGGCGGCTCAATCAACCTTCTTCTACGGCAACGACCACGCCATTCCGGCCTTTCGCTGGTTCGAGAAAGAATCCGGACAGATTATATCCTGCAATGACCCGGACCATGTTCAGATTTTTCGTGAATCTCTGTTTGCCGGGGAAAGGGGTTTACTCACGGGCGGCGCCTCTTATTCGAACATTCTCGATGGCGACGCTGAACGCAGCATCTTTACCGTTTCTTCACCCCATCCACAGACACTCTTCGGCCGCCTTGGCGGCTTTCGTATCCTTCTTCTCCTGTTGCTCAACCCCTTGCGAACCTGCCGAATGTTTCTGGCCAGCTTTTATGAGTTCTGGGCCAATCGCAAGGATGAGTGGCATCATAAACGAAAAAAAGCCTGGAGCACCCAGGAGGGGCTCTTCCCTTTCATCCGTATTTTCTGCAATGTTATCCTGCGTGAGATGCAGACCTTTGGGGTGATCGCCGAAGTCTATGCCGGGACACCACGCATTTACACTACATACAGCGGCTACGACGAGATCGCTCATCACTTTGGGCCGGAATCCTGGCCGGCGCTGAAAAATCTGCGCTACATTGACCGACGCATCGGTGAGATCTTGCGCGCAGTCGATCATGTTCCAGGAGCTGACTATCTTCTGGTCATTCTCTCCGACCATGGGCAAACCCCGGGCTACCCTTTCCAGAATCGCTTCGGCACGACCCTTGGTGATGCTGTCAGTGCTTTCCTACGCGAGAACCAGACAGCTTCGGTATCGTCCGGAGCACTGGAATCGACCCGGCTACAGCTTGGGTACCTGCAGGACGAACTGGAGGCCCGAGAAAAAAGTTGGCGGCATCGCATCTATCGTCGCACCAAGAATCACCTGCAAAAGAAAATCCAAGCTCTGGTTCCGGAGACTCTGAAAATCGACCCCGAAGGGGGTGTGGTGATCACCTACTCCAGCAGCCTGGCGCACCTTTACATTACCGGATCAAAAGCTCCTCTCAACTGGGAACAGGTTGAAGAGGCCCAGCCCCTGTTGTTGCGGTTTTTACAGAAGCATAAGGGGATAGGCTTTGTTCTGGCCCGGGGTGAAAACGAGGGAGAGTTGATGATTTTCCATAGCGGTGGAAAGATAACAGTTACGGACAATCCACGCTTTCAACAGGACGAACTCGCTTTTCTGCGACCTTACGGAGCACCGTACGAACTGCTTGAAAAGCTACACCGCTTTGGCCTGGGGCCACGCTGCGGTGACTTGATCCTGTTCGGCGCTCTCGATGAAGAAGGGATTGCCTGCTTTGACGATCAAGTTGGTGGTCATGGCTCTGTTGGAGGAGAACAGTCTCGCCCCTTCATCATCTTGCCCCTGGACCACCCTGTTCTGCAAAAAGAGCGCTTGAGCGGTTATGAATTTCTATACCACGAGATTTTCAGAGCCCAGGTCGGTGAAGATGAGCCAGAAGAGAAAAGGCCTCCGCAGCAGGAGTCCCCAAGAAAACATGAAGAGTTGATAAACTCAGATTTTATCCTGCACGACTGAGACCACATATTTGAGATAATGCCCTTCCGGAAAACATGGTGAGAAGGGGAAGTCCTCTGCCTGCCCTGACACTTCGACCACCTGCAGGTGACGCCCACCGGCGAGGCTGCCTTTGCGCAATTCCTTGAGATATTTCTCAAGGGGCATCTTCTGCAGATTCGACGAAGTCACCAGAAGCCCGCCGGTCGGCATCAAGCGCAATACCTTCTGCACCAGTTCAGAGGTACCACCACTCGTCGTAAAGCGACTCTTGCGGGTGGTGGAGAAGCTCGGTGGGTCAACAAAAACCAGGTCAAAACTGCGCCCCGCCTTGGCCAGGCGATCTAATTCAACAAAACAGTCACCGGTAACAAACTCGTGGCTTTCAGGATCAATCCCGTTGAGCCTGAAATTATCACGCGCCCAATCTAGATAACGGCCAGAGGCGTCGACGCTGGTAACCTGCGTGGCACCGCCGGCGGCAGCAGCCACAGAGAAGGCCCCGGTGTAAGCAAACAAGTTGAGCACCTGGCAGCCCGCTGCTTGACGCCGAAAACCCAGCCTGTTTTGTCGCTGATCATGGAACAATCCGGTGTGCAGGTCTTTCACAAGATCAATCCGGTAGTTCAATCCATTTTCCCGAACAGTCAAGTCCTGTGGCGCAGGATCGCCGGCCAACAACCAGCCTTGCGGTGCCCTACTCTCTTTTCCAGAAGCAAGCTTGCGGGTTTCCTGCGGGCGGTACTTACAATAGATACCCACGGGAGAATAGACCTCCTGCAAGGCCGAGGACAAAACCTCCAGGTGCTTCTCCCAGGCCGAAGTATAATATTGCACCATGAGATAGTCATCGTAGCGATCAACGGTCAGACCTGGCAAACTGTCACCTTCTGCATTCACCAGACGAGACACGTTTGTATCACCAAAGTCCAGCCAACTCCGGCTTACTTGAGCCTGCTGCAACATCTTTGTCAGCCATTGTTGATCGAGCTGAACCACAGAACTCGACAATCTGCGGGCAACGATTCGTGAGCCCGGATCACAAAGCGCCGTCCCCAGCGAATCCCCTTTTTCAGACACAAGCTCGACAAGGCTGCCACACGCGGTCTTTGGCCAATTTGAGGTAAAGCGGTCAGAGATCACCCAGGGGTGACCGAGATTGAGCATACGTACGGTTTCGGAACCGATGGTGCAGCGGAGTTGTTTACGGGCAGACACGTTTAAAACCTTTCAAAACACTTAACGCAAAGGCGCAAAGACACAGAGTAAAAGAATTTATTCTATAACAGGTAATTTCAAGGGTAAAATTAACCTTTACAATTAATTAGCACGATACACCCCAAGCGACAAACCGTTAATCCATATAATAGCGTGAGTAGCTTTACGTCTTTGCGCCTTTGCGCTAAGAATCATTTTGCTAAACGATTTAACAGTTATGTTATGATTTCGGCGCATCCCAGAGGAGAACGCGAATGGAAGAGAAAAGCCCGACCAAAGGCTCTCAACATATTGAACAGCTCATGCGGCAGCTGCCGCCTGAATCTGAGCGTTACCAGGTTTTAGCCACGGCAAAACAGTTCAAATCATCCTGGGTTGAACTTGGTGAGTGGCTGGCAAAAGTCAGCAACAAAAAACAGTTTTCCGAGTGGGGCTTTACCTCTTTTGAGGATTATTGCACCAAGGAGATCCGTATTCGGCGTCAGACCGCGGAAAAGCTCTTGCTCGCCTTCCGCTTCCTGGAGCGCAGAGAGCCAAGCCTTCTGGAACGCAAGGAAGGACGTCCCCTTCCCGATTACCGATCAATTGACCTGCTCCGGAAAGCAGATGAACGCGAGCATTTCAGCATGGAGGAATACAGTGAACTGCGTCAGGCGGTGATCGAAGAGGAGCGCAACCATCCCTCCGTCGCCAAGCGGTTTCGAGACATGACACACAGTCATCAACCGGAACAAAAAACGCAGCACCAGCACCGCAACGCCCTGCTCGCAGCAAAACGACTTGCGACCAGCTTGCATGAGGTTTCCGAGGTACCGGAAGAGTTGAGCCAGGCCGTGGTGCAATTGATCGGGTTTTTAGAAGAGCGGGACGCGGAGTGCGGCACGGGGGTCGAGTAAGACCTAGAAAATAAAAAGACCGATCAGAAATGCAAAAGGGCTGCCCAATTAAAGGACAGCCCTTTTATGTATTCAAGATAATGAGAATATTGTCGTGTCCCTCGTCCCGCGTTCCGCGTCCCGAAGATCCTAAACAATCTCAACCATTTCCACATCGAAATTGAGATCTTCGCCGGCCAGTGGATGGTTGGCGTCGAGGGTAACCTCGGTGTCATTCACGTCGATCACCGTAACCACCATGCCTTCTCCGTCATCGTTGAGAAGCTCGAAGTTATCACCGACCTGCGGATCAATATCATCGGGAAACTGGTCACGGGGAACAGCAGAAACCTGCTCCGCATCGTAAGCGCCAAAAGCATCGTCAGACTTGATGGTGATGGTTTTTTTATCACCTGCAGCCATGCCGATCAGGGCCTCTTCGACCTGGGGGAAGAAAGCATCGCTGCCAACCTCCAACTCCATAGGGCCGACGTTCCCATTACAGCCGCAATCGTCGTCATCGCAACCACCTTCGTCGCAGCCACAGTCGTCGTCAGCACAACCGATGCTCTCATAAGTCGTATCGAACAGGGTGCCGTCTTCCAGCGTCCCGGTGAAATTAATTTTAACTCTGTCGCCTGGTTTTACTTGTTGAATTGCCTGTCCCATGATGTGTCCTTTCCCTGAAGCGGGTCTATTGATGAATTAAGGGACTGTCTCCGCATGGGGACTGTCCCAAAAGTGTTATTTATCAGCCAGTGGACCATGATGATTGAACTTCAGGGTAATAACCAGCCCCCAGCTCCTAGCAACGAGTCCCTGCCTCTAAATCGTTATCGGTAATGCCCTGAAGAGCAACGCGAGGGCTATCGTACCACCAACACAGAGAGAGATGTAAAGGATAAGTACGCGCGGCTTGAACATAGAGATAAATACGGCCATAACCGGCAAAGCTGTGACCGGGCCCCCAACCAGCATGGCAATACCCGCTCCTTTCGCCAGGGGGATCACTTGTCCCGGGTCAGGAAGGTAAAAACCAAAGAGCATCGAAGCAGCAGTCACCTGCGGCAGATGCAGCGGAATTGCCGCAAGAGTCAGGGTAAAGATCGGCAGAACCCCCTGCCCTTCGAGCAAGCCGGTAATCCAGCCGTTAGGGATGAAGAGCAAAGCGACCACTTCGATCACCAGACCGATCAAGACAAACTTGCTAATTTTCAAGCCGCCTTCCCAGAACCTGGCCAGGAACACCAGGAACTTGTTGTGGGTGCAGCGATTAACGCGATGTGAAAGTTGCTGCCCACATTCACAACGCAGCTGTTCAACAGGATAATCAGGGTCGTGGAAATCTCCCTGCGGCAACGCCTCGCGAAAGATATCTTCTTCGGCAAAACCTTTTTTCCTGAGAAAATGTGTCATATAGCCCGCAAAAAGACCTAGCAGGACAGCACAGACAAGGACGGCCAACGCCCAGTTGACACTCAACATCCCCGAGAGCATGGCAAAAGAGGCCGGACTCATCAACGGCGAGGTCACCAGCAAAGCCATGGCCGGAGCCAACGGCAGGCCAGCGATCAGAAGTGAGATCACCAGCGGCAGGGTTGCACAGGCACAGAGAGGGCTTGCAACACCGAGCAGGACTGCTGCAGGAATCGCCAGAATTCCGAAACGCGTTAAAGCCTTGCGGATTTTGACGTGCCACTTCAGGGTCCGGATGATAGCCTCAAACAAGACACCAACCACCAGGTAAGGGAGGATGTAGAGGAATTCCTCGCCGATCGCTTTGACAAGTTCTAGCAGCATACTGGGAAAATCGTTCATCAATCCATTCCGTGTCGAGAGGTTGAATGTCTGCGTGGTCAGGTTTCTGTCTGTTCGATGTCGACAGGACAGCTTTCTGACCCGAAAACAGTCTTAACCAGCAGGAAAATGAGTATATTCAAGGCAACAAGGAAACAACGCCTATCACACTAGCAAGAGCTGTTCCGCTTTTAGCAAGATCTGTTACGCTTTATCTTCCACACAAAGCTGGTTGGTCTAAAAGGACAAAACACGCAACAAACAAGGGAAGAAACTCTTCAAAGGCAGCAAAAAGGCCGTTTAGCAACTTATTAAGAATAGACAATTTACAGTTTGACCTTGCCAAGCAGGATAGGATGCATTAAAAAGTCGACAGTAAACGAATTTTATTATCAGAAGGTGCTTTTCCTGACAAGCTTTTTTGGAAACTGATGTTATAATCTGTCGTTAATCAAGGAGGAGTTCTGCTAATGACTCGTGAATTCAAGAACAGAATCAGGGAACAGTTCGGCCGCGCAGCGGATGGCTATATCCACGACAAAGGCTTTGCCAGCGGCAACGACCTTGAAGAGATGGTACGCCTGCTGCAACCGATGCCTGACGATAATATGCTCGACGTAGCCTGTGGCGGAGGTCACACGGCTCTCCGCTTTTCTCCGCTGGTTCGTAGCGTAGTCGCTTCTGACCTGACCATGGTTATGCTGAAAAAAGCCCAGGAGCATATCAGTGACGAAGGCAGTGTCGACAACATCACTTTTCGTGAAGCTGACGCTGAAGATCTACCCTTCCCCGCTGGGGCCTTCACTCTGCTGACCTGCCGTGTCGCCCCACATCATTTTCCTGATGTCGCAAGGGCACTGAATGAGTTCCATCGCGTCTTGCGTCGTGGCGGTCGAATTGCCATCGTAGATACAATGCTGCCAAACGACCCGGAGATTGCTGAGTGGTACCAGGAAATGGAGAAGATGCGCGACCCGACTCACATCCAGGCCTACACGGAAGAGAAATGGCAAGAGATGGTTCAGGAAGCCGGCTTTATCCTGCACGAGACAGTCACTGTTCCTAAGACCCACGACTTTCCAACCTGGGCAAAACGGGCAGGACTTAACCGCGAAGGGATTGCCGCACTGAATAAATTTTTCGTTGATGCTCCTGACAAAGTTCAGGATTATTTCCAGATCGAAACCTTTGCCGGAGAAGTTGAAGCCTACACAGACCGTAAAGTGTTGGTTTATGCCAGCCGGCCGCCAAAGAAGTAGTCAAAAGTACGGACACAGTTGACAAGCCCTACATAATTTTCTGCATTTTTGGGGTAGATTTTTTTATAGTATGAGCGCAACAGATGGTTAATCTGTTGCGCTTTATTGTTGGATTTTATAGTTCCAAAGAAATAAGCAAGACCGACGGGTCGCGTCCCGTCTGACGCCATACTCTTTTGAAGCCCCAAAAGAGTATGCAGAAAATGGCTGCGCTGCGCTTGGCATGTTTTGCGCGTGGTGTCTTACTGGTAAAATTCAGAGGGACTAACTTCCAGGGGTCTACGCTTCCCCCGTTATCCACGAGGCCCTTGAGGTCCTCTCCAACGTTGCTTGTTTGCACGCTTGGTGTCTTCTAGCTTCTTGCTGCAAAAAAGCGGCGACGAGAGGCCCCCTGAAACGGGCCGGATCCCATTCTCCTCGGTCTTTTGAAGTCAATGTAACCAGGAGAAAGAATATGCCCTCCGCTAGGAGACGGCACTTTTGCTTACTTTTGTTGCCGGACAAAAGTAAGGCGTCTGGCGGGACGCGCCCCGCCGGTGTTGCCTTTCTCTTCACAAAAGAAAAAAATACAACAGATTAACCTTCTGTTGCACTCACTCCTCCACTTCTCCCAAGATCGCCGTCAACCACGAAATGAATTTTTTTATGATATTCTTCTCTTAACTGCTTGAACTTATGCAAAAGGTGAGAAGAGAAGATGTCCATATACAACACCCCATTGATTCGAAAGCTCCTGCCGCTCTTGATTCTCCTGTCTATACTATCAAGCACAGCCTTGGCGCTGGACATCCAGTCAGTGATTCGCGAAGTTGAGCAACAGTACATGGGCACCTCCTCTCGAGCCCGCACGACCATGCAGGTCAAGACCTCCCACTGGGAGAGGACCCTGGAGATGGAAGCCTGGTCGCTGGAGCGCGATTATTTCTTGGTCCGCATCCTCGAGCCTTCCAAGGAACGTGGCGTTGCGACACTCAAGAGGAACCGCGAAGTTTGGAACTACCTCCCCAAGGTCGATCGCATTATCAAAGTGCCGCCTTCGATGATGGGTGGCAGCTGGATGGGCAGTCACATCACCAATGACGACCTGGTTAAAGCCAACCATATCGATGAAGACTTTCACCTGAGATTACTCGAAGAGACCGCGACCAACTATGTCATTGAGTGTCTGCCAAAAGAGAACGCCGCGGTGGTTTGGGGCAAAATTGTCTACCGTGTTCGCAAAACCCCACAGGTTCCAGAACAAATCGATTACTTTGACGAAGAGATGGTCCGCGTACGTGAAATTCATTTTGATGACATCCAGCAGATCGGTGAACGGATCGTCCCCTTGCGCTTAACCGTTCTGCCCCTGGAAAAACCTGAGGAAAGGACCGTACTCCATTACCGGGAACTGGTTTACGATCTGGACTTGGATGAAAGCTATTTTTCGCTACGCAACCTCGAATCACCTTGACCATGCTGCTATCACTGGCCTTTCGAAATCTCTGGCGCAACCGCAGGCGCACCCTTTTGACCCTTTCTGCAATGGTGGTCTCCGCAGCCTTGCTGATCCTTGCCCTGGGTGTCTTCTCAGGGATGTTTAAAGACATGCTCGCCTCGGCGACCGAGCAATATTACGGCCACCTGGTGCTTGCTCAACCCGAATACCATCTGCGCCGGGATCTTTTCGCCAATCTCTCTGTCGACATCGCAAACCATCCAGCACTTGGGAATGAACCTGAAATACTGGCAAGATCACCGCGCTTACGCAGCTTCGGCTTACTCTCCAGGCAGCTCAGCAGTCAACCTGTCGAACTCCTTGGCATTATTCCGGAGTTAGAACAGCAGGTCACCTCGCTACAAAACAAGATAACAGCCGGGTATTACCCGAAGCTGGAAGATCGGAACGGCGCAATGATCGGCCAGGGGCTTGCGAACAAAATGAAACTCAAGCCAGGGGACGAACTGGTCTTCGTCACCCAGGCTGCCGATGGATCGATTGGCAATGATCTTCTGATCGTGCGAGGAGTCTTTGCCACCGGCGATAGCCGTAACGACAACAATCTGGTGCTGGCTCCATTACCCTGGCTACAGGAAGTCATGGTGCTACCCGGCCGCATCCACGAAGTCGCTATGATCCTCGCTAACCCCATGCTTGCCGCAGAGGTTGCCGATCGAATCACCCCACGTTTGCCCGAGAACACAGAGGTCCTGGATTGGGGTGATTTACTGCCGGAGATGCGTGAAGTCATAGCGGCCTATGGGGTCAGCCGCATGATCATCGTCACGATCCTTTACCTGGCCACGGGTCTCGGCATTCTCAACACCTTTTTCATGTCTGTTATGGAACGCACCCGTGAGTTCGGCATTCTCATGGCCCAGGGGATGCGGCCAATGGCAATTCGCAGCCTGGTGTTATTGGAGACCTTGTTTCTTGGGGGTATTGCTTTGGCTATCGGCCTGTTCTGTGGAGCTCTGATGACCCTTTATATGCAGCAGGTTGGCATCGACCTCACCACATACATCACGCCAATCACCTATGCCGGGGGAACCATCCTGCCCCGCCTGCACGCTGTCTTTGAAGTCGCCAACTTCCTGGTTCCGGCCGGCATGCTGCTACTCGTCAGCCTGATTGCTGGTTTTCTGCCCGCCAATCGAGCCGCGCGGCTCGATCCCGTGGTTGCGGTACGAGAGGATTGAAGACCGATATGGACCATCTATTTCTGGCCTGGAAAAACCTCTGGAGGAACAGAAGGCGCACCTTCATAACCCTGGCGGCAATTGCTTTCAGCATTATGCTGGTGCAGGCAGCACACAATCTTTCTTACGGGGTTTATGCCGGCATGGTTGACAGTGGCGTCAGAGCCGGCTCAGGTCATGTTGCGGTCTATCGACAGAACTACCTTGAGAGTCGAGACGAAACATTGCATTTCAAGGACCGGAACCTGATTACGGAGATTGCCGCAATTGCCGGCGTTGAAGAGGTCTTGCCTCGCCTCTATATCCCCGCCCTGGCCCAGTCGAGCAGAGAAAGCAGAGGCGTTATGGTCATCGGCGTAGATCCGCAGCGAGAAAAGGTGATCAACCCTTTTCTCAAGGCGCTGACTGAAAACAGCATGGTTCGTGCTACCAATTCACGCGATGCCGTGATCGGAGTTCGCCTGCTTGACGAGCTGCAGATCAAACCCGGCCAAAAGTTCGTCGTCACCGCTCAACACCAGGACGGCACACTACACAGTGAACTCCTGCGTGTTCGAGGAGTTGTCAAATCCGGCATGAAGGACATCGACGGCTCGCTGATCATGGTAGGCCTTGAGCGCGCCGGTCTTCTCACCGGGAGCTCCGGATCTGTTCATGAGTTGTCCGTCATCTTGGCCAACTCGAACGATGAGGAAACTGTCCTGGATCAAGTGTCCACACTGATTGAAGCACATCCCGGGATAGAGGCCGTCAATTGGGAGCGCGCCATGCCCAATCTCGCAAATGCGATCAAACTTGATTACGCCAGCCAGAAGTTCATTTTTCTGATTATCCTGCTGATCGTTACGATCGGCGTGATCAATACCCTGCTCATGTCTGTTATGGAACGTATGCGTGAGTTTGGCGTCATTCTGGCTCTCGGCAGCAAGCCTATGACACTGCGCATCATGATCATGACGGAAGCTCTGATGCTCGGCCTGCTCGCCGCTACAATCGGCACCCTGCTCGGCAGCCTGGCAACCTGGTACCTGGTTGACAGGGGCATTGACCTGGCGGCCTTTGTTCCGGAAACACTCGAGTTCGGCGGGGTCGTTTTCGATCCGATTATGCGGGCAAGTTGGGATCCGGTCTGGATGGGCAAGATTGCCGGTTACGTGACTGGCTTGACACTACTCGCATCCCTCTACCCGGCAATCAAGGCAGGGCGGATTACCCCGGTGGAAGGAATGCGACATCATTAAGGAATGGAACGCGTAGCGAGTGAGGTGGGACGAGAAAAGCAGCGCCCCATGAGCGGCAAACGAAAAGAGACACGTTATGAACCAGATTAGCATGGGCCCTGCTTTTGTTTTTCGCGTACCACGTACAGCGTACCGAGGTTTTCATGTCTTTAATCGAGCTGAAAAAAGTCTCTAAAGTCTACCGGCTAGGAAGTCAGGAAATACCTGCCCTGACAGACGTGTCTCTCACTTTCGACGAAGGAGCGTTTGCCGTACTGGCAGGGCCCTCTGGAAGCGGCAAGACGACAGCTCTGAATCTGATCGGTTGCCTCGACCGGCCAACGTCCGGGAAAGTGATCGTCAGCGATCTCGACCTCGGCGCGGCAAGCTCGAAACAACTTGCTGACTTTCGTTTGCATCATATCGGATTTATCTTCCAGTCCTACAACCTGATTCCGGTCTTAACAGCGGCGGAGAATGCCGAGTTCACTCTGATGCTGCAGAAGGTCCCGAAACTAAAACGCAGAAAAATCGTCTGCCAACTCTTTGCCGATCTGGGTATCGATGGTCTGGAAGATCGACGGCCAGCCGATCTCTCTGGAGGGCAGCAACAAAGAGTCGCCATTGCCAGGGCTATGGCTGCCAACCCGCACGTCATTCTGGCGGATGAGCCAACGGCAAACCTCGATTCTCACACCGCTGAAGAGCTACTGGCTCTAATGCGCCAGCTCAACCAGGAGAAAGGCACAACCTTCATCTTCAGTTCCCATGACGACAGGGTGATCTCCCAGGCACAAAGAGTGATCCGTCTCGAGGATGGGCGCCTCGCCGATGACAGCAAGGAGAGCCAATGAAGAGAGCGTTAAAAGCAATTTCTCTCTTTAAAACTCCATTTTTGGCCTTCTGTGCCATTCTTATTTCAGCCGCTCCTGTTTACTCAGATGCGCCGCGATGGAGTGGCTCTGTCAAGTCTCTCAACATCTACGGCGAGGAAGCCCCTGCAGAGCTTTTCCCTGACTACCGTCTGTCCAGCAACCGCGTCCGTCTCGATATGGATTGGCAACGGGACAGAGCTTGGCAGTTTGAAGCCGCCCTTGACTACCAGTATCTATGGAGAGATCCGAAATCAGCCTTTAGCCTGCCGAAGAAAACTTACAACCGTCACCTTGATCTGGAAAAAAACTGGCAACATGGCGATCACGCTTCCAGCCTTCTTCAGGTCGACCGATTGAACCTGCACTGGCGAAGCGGAGACATGGATGTCACTCTGGGGCGTCAGGCCGTCGGTTTCGGACGAATCCTGATCTTTTCCCCCCTTGATGTCATAGCACCCTTCGCCCCGGATGCATTGGACACAGACATCCGCAGAGGAGTCGACGCACTGCAGGGCGTCTACAATTACGGCATGGACGGTCAGCTAGCGGCGACTGCCGTATGGGGAGAAAACAGTAGCGACAACTCCTTACTCACAACCTGGACAGACAATCGCTACGGTGTCGATCTGTTAATGATAACAGGGAGTTTACGCGACAGACCGATGTTCGGGGCCGGCCTGGCGGGAAGCCTTGGGCCCCTTGGGCTAAAAGGCGAGTTCAGTGTCTACGAAGGGAAAGATACGAACAAGGCCGGCGGGGACCTGTATGATAGTTTTGCCGTTGCAGCCGTTGAAGCATGGTATCGTTTCGGCAGCGGCATTTCTCTGATCACCCAATACCTTTACAATGGGCCCGGTGTCACCGACCCAAAGGACTACAACAAGGTTCTCCTGTCGGCCCCTCTGCAGGAAGGTCTGACCTATCTCCTCGGTCGTCACTACCTGATGGTTGCACCAACCTATGAAATCCATCCATTGGCGAACATCCAGGGAATCGTGATTTACAACCTTGCTGACGACTCGGCTCTCATCCGACCAACACTTGATCTCAATCTTGCCGACAACGTGACTCTGCAGATATTCTGGACCAGCCATATTGGTGATAAGCCACGTACCGTCTCGGCTTTTCAACCTCCTGAGCCACGCAGTGAATTTGGTATGATCGGCGACAATTGTGGCCTCTTCCTCAAGTATTTTTTCTAGTTTTCAGCAAGGCGCTCCGCAACAACAATTACCAACTAAAGTTTGACTAATGATTTTTCATAAATATCCAAAAAAACTCATGACAAATAAGCACATAAGCATTGCGAGCGCGCAAATAACTGTTATCATTGCATGGTAGATATTTTAAATAAATCAAAGCGACTATGCGTCAATTTTATAAGGAGGCATTTCTATGAAATGTTTGAAAGTAGGCGGACTACTAACTTTAGTGGCAATACTGTGCCTTGCAGGGTTTGCCCAGGCTGGCCAAAGGGAAGGCGCCTTCAGCGTTTCTCCGATGGTTGGCTACCATGTCTTTGAAGGCGACCAAAACACAGAGGACAACTTGTTCGCAGGCTTCTCCCTCGGCTATAACGTGAGTAAGCGTTGGGCCGCGGAAGTTGAAGTCCGCTACACAGGGACAGAAACAGATTTATCAGGAGCTCCAGATGAGGATATTGATGTCTGGTCCTTCGGCGTGAATGCCCTCTACCACTTCAACCCGGACGGGCCTTTTGTTCCTTATTTGTCAGCGGGTTTCGGCGGCATGTATTTCGATGTCGACGGCTATGACGACGATTCAGATTACATGATGAACTGGGGCGCAGGTGCCAAGTACTTCATCAGCGACGACACGGCCTTACGCCTGGACTTGCGTCATGTGCTGGACTTCCACTCCGATCGTGAGTGGGATCGCACAAGTGGAGATGATCTAGACAATAACTTCCTGGCTTCGGCCGGACTCTACTGGCAATTCGGTGGTCCTGCACTTGCCCCTCCACCACCATTGGACAGCGACGGCGACGGTATCCCCGATCTTCGTGACAAGTGTCCCGACACACCACTTGGTGTTATGGTTGACGCCGTCGGTTGTCCCCCTGTCGAAAAAACTCCTCCACCACCACCGCCACCGGTTGTAGTGAAGCCGACCCCTAAAGTGACCAAGGAGATCATCACCTTCAACCTGCAGTTCGGCTTCGACAAGTACGAGATCACCGATGAGATGATCCCTGCATTGGAGCAAGCCAAGCTCATCCTGGACGAAGACTCTACCACGACCTTCCTGGTACTAGGCCATACCTGTTCCATCGGCTCCGACAGCTATAACCAGAGCTTGTCTGAACGACGGGCAACTTCAGTCAAGAACTGGTTGATCAGCAACGGTATTGCGGCAGAACGACTGGAAGCTATCGGCTATGGCGAAAGCCAGCCCAAGTACGACAATGGCATAGAGGAGAGCCGCAAGCTGAACCGCCGTGTCGAGATTCTGACTCAGGAGTAGTTAACCCGGTAACAACAAGAAGGCGGCAAGGAATCACCTGTTGAGTTTCGGACGACAGGGGGCTTCTTGCGCAAACAGAATTTATTGCAGGCAACAGAAGGACAAAGGGCCGACACTCTATATGTCGGCACTCAGATCACAGAGAAACCCCGCATTTTCCAATGTGGGGTTTTCTTTTACCGTTTGTCCGTAACCTTATATTATGCGCTCACGAACAAAGAGCTCCTAAGGTGAGCTATCATAACTATATTCGCACCCTGCCCCTTTCAAGCTTTTGGGCAAGAGTAATAATCACCTCGTAACTGGCCGGCAAACCAGCCTCAGACCTGTAACTGCGCTCATATTCTTTGATCATCGATTGCATGACTTGTCGGGAAGCCAGTCCTCGCGGACGATCTGTAGCCGCGTTACTGGCGCCTATCTGCTTGAGTTGCCGCAACAAGTCCGGGACATCCCGATGAAATTCAACCTCCATCGTGCTGCAAAGCTCATGACACGACAGACCGGCCAGCTCGATGGCGGTAGAGACTTCATTGAGATCAGGGAAACTCTGCACATGTGAGGAGCGGCTCTGATTATTCTCGGCAACCGCGTGACGATGGGAGCTACGCAGCTCGTGCAGGGTTTTTTCACCAAACAACGCCATGGCAAAGAGCCCACCGGGCTTCAATATTCTGGCAACCTCTGTAAATGCGGCAGGCAAACAATTAACCCACTGATAGACGGAGCTTGAGACGACAGTGGCAAAAGAGTGGCCCCCGAAGGGAAGGAATCTTGCGTCACCATCACAGGCAAAAGCGCCGGGCATTCTCTGCGCCGCTTCATGGGTCATGCCGTGAGCAATATCCATAATAACCAGCGGTTGCTCTGATACCTGCGAGGCGATTGCGGTAGCAAGAGCCCCTGTTCCGGTTCCGACATCCAGAATCATCCCCGACTTCACTTCAAGAGCAGACATTTTACTGCACAGCAAATCAACGACACGCTTTTGCACGCAAGCGTAGCGGTCATAATCACCTGCATGACTCGAAAAGTTGCCTCGCATGCGCTCACTGTCAATGGCCTTAACCGGAACCATCAGCAAAACTCCAAGATTCTAGCAACGACTTCCTGCGGTCGGCTCAAAAATGGTCCATGCCCGACTCCGGGAAACTCCAAAAATTCGCCATGCGGTAGACTTGCCGCAAGATACCGACCCGCAGCCAGAGGGGTGATCTGATCTAACCCTCCGTGAATAACCAGTGCCCGTTGATCAATTTGAGACAAGAGATCAAGTTGATTCTGTTCAGAGAAACCCTTTAACAGTTCCATCGCCGCAACCTGGTCTGGGAGCGGACTCTGCTTTACAGCGAAGCGGCGAATTGCGCGTAGACGTTCCTTGGAGATGTTCTCCCCGGCAAAAGCCAGATTGAAAAAATCAGCCAGTGTTGCCTCAAAACGGCGGGCAAGATTTCTGCCTAGGGCACGGGCCTGAACTTCGGGCAGGCCAAAAGTCCAGTCGTCACCAGAAGTAAAACGTGGCGAGGTTCCGATCAGCAGCAAACGATCTATCCTCTGAGGCTTTTGACGAGCCATCTCCAGGGCAAGCATACCGCCTAGCGACCAACCACCGAGGGCAACAGGGGCGCTTCCAATGGTCGCAAGCCAAAAGTTTAACGTTGTGGCAATACTCTCAAGATCGTTCTGCACCGCTGGCGACGAAGCACCATGGCCCGGGAGATCTGGGATCAACAGGCGGAAATCGTCGGCAAGCATGGCAACCAATTCGCTAAAAACTGACGCCGACGTAGCCCAACCATGAAGAAGCACAAGAGGGCGCCCATTGCCCGCCTCGTACCAGGCCAGGTCGCCACCGTCCGGTAATGTAAAGCGCTCTCGCTTCAACCGGAAAGCTCCTTATGGACGGTGAGAATCTTTTTCGCCGCACGTTCAAGGTCCGCTGGTTCATGACTGGCCATAACAGTGGCCCGCAAGCGGCAGAGTCCTGGCGCGACCGTTGGCGGGCGAATGCCCTGCAAAAAGATGCCGTTTTCAAGGAGTCGGACAGTCATCTTCATGGTCGGCTCCGGGTCTTTGCTTAAGACCGGGATAATCTGTGTGGTACTGCCCAAAAGGTCCATGCCACCGGCCGTCAACAATCCGGCCAATTGTTTCCGATTTGCTTCAAGTTTGTTGCGGAGCAGGTGGCCCTCTTCGCTATCAATGAGATCAAAAGCTGCCATGGCCGCAGCAGGGATACCCGGCGGTAGGCTGGTGGAGAAGATAAAGGCACGGCTGTTATTGATCAGTGTGTTGATGACAACCTGCTCGGCAGCAAGGTAGGCGCCGGCGCAGCCCAGGGCTTTACCGAACGTGCCCATATGCAAATCAATACGATCAAGACAATCAAAATATTCCCCGGTACCCCGCCCTCCCTTACCAAGGACACCCGTACCGTGCGCATCATCAACCATCAACAAGGCATCGTGCTCTTCCTTAAGGTCGCAAAGTTCGGCCAACGGCGCCTTATCACCATCCATACTGAAAACACCATCAGTGACAATCAACCAGCGCCCTTTACGCTGTGGCTTTTCATCTGCCATGAGTTCGGCCAGGGCGGCAACATCACAGTGTGGGTAAACGACCGTACGCGCACGGGCCAAGCGACAACCGTCAATAATCGAGGCGTGGTTAAGTTCATCGGAAAAGATCACGTCATCCGGGCCAAAAAGCCCTTGCAAGATGCCCGTGTTCGCCGCATAGCCAGAGTTGAACAGCAGTGCGGCGGCGGAGCCCTTGAAGAAGGCGATGCGCTCCTCCAATGCGGCATGTGGTGGCATTGTCCCTGAGACAAGGCGGCTGGCTCCGGAGCCCGTACCGTATTGCCTTGTCGCTACAAGCATCGCTTCTGTCAAGGCAGGGTGCTCTGCAATACCGAGATAGTTATTGGAACAGAGCAAGAGTGCTTCGCGGCCATTAATATTGACTTTGGGTCCCTGCCCATCAACGACTCGCATGGAGCGCAACATGCCTTGCTGAGAAAGTTGGTCAAGCCGTGCTTGCCAGTTACGCATCTGCTAGCTCCCATTTCTTCAGAGGTGCGATTGTGCCCGCGGCATCAAAAAGAACCGGTTGTCGTTCCAGGTAATCAACAAGAGCCGGCACAGTAACTTTCGTCCGGTCGACAAAAAACACCCTGCCGCCACGCTTGTCTCCAGCTGTTTTCAACTGCGAGATGCGCTGGTAGCCACATCGCGGAGAAGCGACATAGCCGGTCACATACTCGGGAGCATCAGACCAGCAGAGTTCGGCAACGATACCAGGTGCGTGCAGAACCTTCCCCGACAGAATCAAGGCTTCGAGAACTCGATGATGACCAAGCCCTGCAGCGGCCAAAAGAGCTTCTACATCTGGTCGGCAGGTTGACAAAAGATCCATGCGTGAAACCCGAACACCACGCGCCGGATCATGTTCCAGCCGCTCGCCGGTTAGCGCATCCATCAGTACAGCTCCACGCATAACGACTCCATCCGGGCCAGCCCCCTCGGCGAGGGTAGCAACGGCAAGAGCGGCACAGTCTACCGAGAGACCGGCCCCGACCAGCAACTGTGAGGCAGCCAGACGGCCGTCCTGAACACTCTCAACCTGATAACTGTGCACATCAGGAAGTTTTGCCAAGTGCACCGTTGCCGGATCAATTTGCTCTGAGTTACAATGAACCTTGTCAGGCGGTCCGAGAGGAGCACTTAACGCACGCTCAATCAAAGCAGCCGTGGTTTCTGCAACAGCATGCACGGGCACAATGCGTTCCGCACCAGAAATGTGCTGATCGTGGCAAGAGGCCCGCATACGCACTGAATAGAGGGAGGTCTTCATCGGACATGAAATTATCATTGCCACCCGGGGTTGTCAACCTTGACTGAGCGATGGTTAACAACTCTTTTCGCTTGGGCTGATCAAGGTGATAATGTTAGCTTCCTCGCATAACAAATTAACCCACTAAACAACGATATCAATCTCAGCGGACGCATTCAAAAATGTCAAAACCACTTCTCTACCTGCTATTTTCAATCTACGCGACGGCCACCATCGGCTACCTGCTGCACCTGATCTGGAGACGGCCCATCATTGCCAAGGGAGCGCTTGCGCTGATAGCCGCAGGCGTCTTTCTGCAAACAGGCCTCCTCGCTCATCGTTGGTGGCTCGCGGGCTACTTGCCGGTAACCAACCTTTTCGCCACGCTCTTCTTTTTCAGCTGGGCCCTGGCCCTGATTTACCTGTACTTTGAGCTCCGTTATCGCATCCGCGCCACGGGTCTTTTTGTTATGCTTCTCAATCTCCTTCTACTCGGTGGCGCACTGCCGCGAGACACGAAGATCTCTGCCTTGATCCCGGCGCTCGACACACCGTTGTTCAGCTTGCACATTATTTTTTCTTTCATCGGTTATGCCTTTTTCGCCATGGCCTTTTCCATCGGCGCGCTCTACCTGCTCCAGACCCGCTTGCACAGCAACATGTTACCGGATCTTCAGACCCTGAGGCGCATCAACGAAGAAGCGATCTTTCTTGGTTTCAGCCTTTTTACCCTCTGCATGATTGCAGGCAGCATCTGGGCGCATATTGCCTGGGGCCACTGGTTCAGCTGGAACATCAAAAGTGTCTGGTCGGTGCTGGTCTGGATGTTTTATGCGGGAATGTGCCACGCCAAGTTCATTCGTCGCTGGCAAGGAGGCGTCTACGCCTGGCTCTCGATCGCCGGATTCGGTGTCGTACTTTTCACTTACCTTGGCATTGGCCTGTTGCTGGAAAGCAACCATCCTCTGGAGTAGCAGATGACTGACAGCAAACAAAAGTCTCTTTCGCTATTGCACAGGTTATGGCTGCTTGGCTGCTCACTGAAGCTGGCAATTGCCCTGGCCTCTGCGGCAACCATTCTGATTATGGGCGGCTCGCTTGTCATGCACTTCAATCCAGCCATCTTCGCTGGCATGGAAGATGACATCATGGCCCGCTGGCTACCATGGGCATGGTCACAAGCGCCCCTGCTGGTGGTTTGGGTTCCATTAAGCGGCATCTGTGTTTTCCTGTTCGCAATCAACACACTCTGCTGCCTGATCGACTGGCTTTTAAAAATCAAGGCTCGCTGGCGTAAAACCGGCGAATACCTGATTCATGCCGGCTTCATCCTCCTGAGCATCGCTTTCTTGTGGGGAAACATCAGCGGTTTCCGATCCGGGCCTCATCGCATTTTTCAGGGAGAACATCTGGCCATTCCCAACATGCAAGGGCTTTCTCTACTCCTGGAGGAGTTCACACCGCAGCTCGAACCTTCCGGGCGCCCGCTTGATATGCTGAACCAGGTCTCTCTCTGGGATAACGGCACACAGGTCGCTGAAGCACTGGTACGAATGAACCACCCGCTCATATATAAGGGAATGGTTATCCTGCCCACCTCCTTTGGCCAGGAGTTGGACGGTTTCAAATTTCACATGCCGGGCCGCGGGGTGATCGAGCTCAGGACCGGTAGCAGGCTGTCAATTTCTTCTGAGAGCACTATTGTTCTCCTCAAGACGCTCCCGGATGCACGCCGAAACAACCAGGGAAGAGTCATACAAACCGGCAATCGACTCAACAACCCGGCCATGCTGATCTCTCTTCAGGGGCCATCCGGCAAACTCTGGGAAGGTTGGTATTTTCTGCGCACCCCGCTGCCCCGGCAACTGAGGGAAGCAGGTATCGCGCTACGTCCGACCGAGCCAGTGTTCAAAACTTTCAGCCTTTTGACAATCAATAGAGACCCTGGAGACAAATTGGCTGCGTTGGGCGCTGGGTGCATCACCCTCGGGGTAGTCTTCGCCCTCTTCTCCTTTTATCGTAAAAGAGCACAGGGAGATCGCCCGGAAGTTTGAGTGGCGTTTACTACTTGTTTCAACCCGCCTGATTGGCTATTATTCAGGGGTTTTAGCCGCCTTTCTTCTTCGAGTCCTTGCGAGTCACACACCTCTGGAAGAATAATGAATTCAGCCGCCCTATATTTTGCAGGTTATTCTTTCAGGTGGTGGCACTATTTGAACCGGGGATTATGAAAAAATTCATTCTAACAATCTTGTGCAATGCGGTTCTGCTGATGACTTTGTGTCTGCCCGCCGAAGCCCGCATGACAATCGGCTTGATCTCGACAGTACCGCTTTCCGGTGTTACTCAAGGGAACATCGACCAGTTAAGTAAAGAGCTGAGTCAGCTTGCTGGAGAGCCCGTAAAAGTCAGGCGCTTTGAGAATGATGCCGCACTCACCAACTGGCTTCTTCGTTTCCAGGAAGTCGATGCCGCCATAGTGCCCCCGTCTTTTATCACACAGCATCCACCCGGAGCCCTCAATAGAATTTCTGATCTGCATGCTCAACAGCCTTCGCTAACACCGTTGGCGTTGGTCGTACGCAGCAATCTGGCCAACAACAAAACAGAACAGATCAAGAAAGCCTTTCTGGACCTCGGAACCAGTAAAGATGGCCGTAAGGCCCTGTCTCAAATTGGCTTGGCAGGGACAACCCTCCCGGAAAAAGCTCTGAGCCAAAAAAGATTGGCTCCTGAGCCTCCAGCTCAAATCGTTAAGAAGCAGCCGACACCGGTCCCTCAAAAAAAGCCTACGCCAATAGCAAAGGTAAAACCAGCAGCCGCATCACAACTTCCTGTGCAAACAAAGGTTAAGAAGAAACCGGCTACCGTAGCTCCCGCAATGGCTCCAGAGCCTGCGCCTGAGAAATCGCAGCCAGTAAAAAGTATAAAGGTCGAGTCTCCTGCAGTAAAAGCACCAAGCGCGGCCCCTGTAGACAAGCAGGTTGCCCCTGCAGGCAAGAAAGTAGCGCCTGTAGTTAAAGATCAGCCTGCAAGCGAGGCTCAACCCTCTGTGACAACAGCACCAGAGCCCCAGCCAACACCTGGCAAAGAAAAGGTCAAGGCAGAGGAACAAGCAGCAAAGCCAGCGACCAACAAGCGCATGACCCTTTTTATTGTACTGGTCATTTTCGCAGCCATTATTTTCAAGACGGCTCTTTTCGTCCTACGTTGGAAGAAGAAAAAGGCATCTTCATTCAGGCAGGAAGAAACTCCGACAATGGATACAAACTTCCACAGAGAAGAGCCTGAGGTTCAACAGTCAGCTCCTGCGGAGCCATTGAAACAAGAAGAAGATGTCATTATCGAAGAAGGCCGACTGGGCCCTGGCAAAGTTCCTCAACTCCTCAAACGCTGCGCAGACCTGCCGCGACCAGTTGTTTTGCGCATTACCAAGGGCTCCTGTGAAAAGCTGGTTTACTTTGCTGGTGGCCAGGTTTCCGGCGCATTGACTCAGCACTCGACGATAGAGGAGTCAGGCGTTCGTTGGAACAAGCTCGGCAATCTATTGGTCCGAGAGGCTTTGATTACCGCAGAAGAACGTGATCGGGGCATGGCACTGTTAGCAAAGGAGCCAGGCTTGCGCTTTGGAGAGGCACTCCTCAAACTCGGCCTGATTGACCTCGCCGGACTCAGGCATGCGCTCACTCGTCAGGCCAAGGTCACGATCTATTCACTTATTCTCTACCCTGAAGGGCGTTACCAGATTTACGCCGGGGAAGGTTCATTGCCACCAGAAGAGAGCATCACTCTTGAAATCACAGCATTGATCCGTGAGGCGTCTCACCATCAAACCGAGTGGGCTGCAATAAGGCAGTCCCTGCCTAACCTCAACACATCCCTGGGGTTCTGCCCGGATGGTCGCACCAAACTCGAGAAGGTAAGCCTCTCTCCTCAACAGGAAGAGACCTTGACCCGCATCGACGGCAACCGAACGATCAATGAAATCTGTGTTGAATCCTCGATGATGGATTACGAAGTTTACCGTTTTCTATACTTGATGGTTAAGGCAGAGGTCTTAAAGTAAGCGGAGAAGAACTTCAGCCTTCCACATGAAAGCCCAAAGGGGTTAACGAGCAACCATGATAACCAAAAGCCATACGATCCTGATCGTTGACGATGTCAAGAAACGACGTCAGCATCTCAAGTCCATGCTTCTGGAACGAGAAGATGCGGTGATGGAGGCAGAAACAGCAGAAGAAGCTCTCGAAATGGTCAAACAAAGACCGGCAGACCTGGTCATCACAGAGACAGAACTGCCAACGCGGAGCGGCCTGTACCTGTTACAGAAGGTCAAGCAACAGCACCCGGAGACAGAGGTAATACTGACAACCCACAACGCCTCGTCTTTCAGCTTGTTACAGGCTCTGAGGCATGGCGCCTTTGACTTCATCGTTCGCCCCATCGACACCTCTGAGATTCTCTTCAACGTTATCGACCGCGCTTTCACACAAATCGACCTGAGAATACAGAATCGAACTCTTCTGGCAGAGCTGGAACATCGCAACCAAGAGATGGCCCAGTCATTGAGCATGATGACCGCACTCAGTGAAGCGATAGAAAAAATAAATTCCGCAATTGAAGTCAGTGACCTGCTTGGGCGCCTGCTTGATTCTGCCCTTGGAGCCTTGCATGCCAAACGTGGTTTATTGGCACTGATTCGTGGCAATGGACGCAGTCACTTCGGCATCAAAATGAGTCGCGGCATCGCGGCAGACTTTGTACAAGACCATTCAGATCAACTTCCAGAAGGACTCCTGCTGGACATTGCCCGCAGCGGCAGCCCGATAGTTGTACCTGAGGGATTGCCCGGCTACATGGCTGACCGGGTGACAATCGCCGAACAATCGCTGGTGGAGAAACCCGGTTTACTCTCCGTGCCACTCTATCATCGCGACCGTGCGATCGGTGTGATGGTTTTATTCGGCCATGCAGAAGGGACACCTTTTACCGACCAGAATCTACAGTTCCTCGTGCAACTGGCTCATCACGCAGCACTCACTCTCGAAAAAGCTGGCATCATCCATCAATTAAAGCGGCAGGGTAAAAACGACAAAACTTGACTAGATTAAAAACTGATCAAGAATCAAAAAGGGGGGGACAGAATTTCTGTCCCCCCTTTATAATTCAAAACTTGGTTTCTTAATAATCAGGTCTTTAAAGCCTTCATGATGACCTTAACGACACCTGCAGCATCAATTCGATACCTGGCTCGCAATTCAGACTGGCTGCCTTGCTCAACAAATTTATCGGGAAGACCGATCCTCGTGACTGGCACATGAACTCCGGCATCGCAAAGCATTTCCAGAACCGCGGAACCGAAGCCACCCTCCAGAACATTCTCTTCAAGAGTAAAAACAGGGCCGTTATCTGTAGCCATGGCAACCAACAGATCTCGATCAAGAGGCTTGAGAAAAACAGGGTCAACAACAGCAACCTGAAAGCCTTCATCGACCAGAGCTTCAGCCGCCGCCAAGGCTTCTTCCACCAACGCTCCCACAGCGAAGATAACGCCATTCTTGCCATCACGCAGCTTCTCGGCCTTACCAATCGTTAACTCACGCGGTTCTTCGGGTGCAACACCGGTTCCCGAACCTCTCGGGTAACGGAAAGCGAAGGGGCCATCATAAGCAAGCGCCGTTGCCATTGCATGGCGTAAATGATTTTCATCGCGAGGGATCATAAAGACCAGGTTCGGGATGTGTCGCAGATAGGAAAGATCAAACACACCATGATGTGTCGGCCCATCGGCACCCACAAGACCGCCACGGTCGAGAGCAAAGGTCACCGGAAGGTTCTGTAAGCAGACATCATGCAAAACATTGTCGTAAGCACGTTGCAGGAACGTTGAGTAGATAGCCAAAACCGGCTTGATTCCAAGGGTCGCCATGCCGGCGGCATAGGTCACCGCATGCTGTTCAGCGATCCCGACATCGAAGCATCGGTCCGGAAACTTTGCGGCGAAAGGAGCGAGTCCGGTTCCCTCGAGCATAGCGGCCGTGATGGCGACAACACGATCATCTTTCTCTGCCAGGTCGGTCAGGGTTTGCCCGAAGACCGCCGTGTAACTGGGCGGGCCGGGGCTTCCTTTCTTGATCTCTCCCGTAACCGGGTCAAAAGGTCCGACACCGTGAAAAAGATGCGGGTTTTCTTCAGCCGGAGGATAGCCCTTGCCCTTCTTGGTCACCACGTGCATGAGAACCGGGCCATCCATATGGGTGATATTTTCCAGTGTCGGCAGTAATTCTTCGAGTTTATGCCCATCAATCGGGCCGACGTAATCAAAATCAAAAGCCTCAAAAAGCATTCCGGGAGTTAAAAACCCTTTCACTGCTTCCTCGGCTTTTTTCGCCAGGCGTCGCAAGTCTTTACCAATTTTAGGCACGCTATCGAGAAAATTTTCCGTTTCCCGCTTCAGCCGCACGAAAAAATCGGAAGTCAACTGACGGCTGAAAAAAGATGAGAGCGCGCCGACATTAGGAGAAATCGACATTTCGTTGTCGTTGAGGATGACGAGCAGATTTTTTTTAAGGTGTCCCGCCTGGTTCAAAGCTTCGAATGCCATGCCAGCGGTCAGGGAGCCATCACCGATAACAGCGACGATTTTCTCATTAGTGCCATTGGCATCTCGCGCTGTTGCCATACCGAGCGCCGCCGAGATCGAAGTACTTGAATGACCGACACCGAAAGCATCGTGATCGCTCTCACTGCATTTCGGAAAACCACTGATACCATCCAGTTGCCGTAAGCTTTTGAAGCGTTCATAACGACCGGTCAACAGCTTGTGGGCGTAGGCCTGGTGACCGACATCCCAGACAATCTTGTCTTTGGGAGAGTCAAAGACCCGGTGTAGCGCAATCGTTAACTCAATGACGCCGAGAGAACTTCCCAAATGCCCACCTGTTTCAGCGACCGTGTTGACAATAACGTCCCGAAGTTCCTGCGCCAGTTTCGGCAACTGGTCTTCCGAAAGAGCCTTCAACGCCGCAATAGGATTTTCCTGCTTTAATAACTCGGACATATTCACCACATATTATTCAAAAGGTTTCTTTAAGAGCTTCGATCAACAATATAGCGGGCCAGAGACTGCAAGGTTGCAGCTTTGTCACCAAGTGGGGCCAAGGCGTCAACGGCAATAGTACAAAGTTCACTGGCTCGTATTCGTGCATCGGAGACACCAAGCAGTGCCGGATAGGTCGCCTTGCCGCGCTCCTGATCGCTACCAATATCCTTACCTAAATCAGCCTGTTCACCGACGACGTCCAGAATATCATCTGTGATCTGAAAAGCCAATCCGGCAGCACCTCCAAATCGGGTTAAAGCGGTAAGCTGCTCTTCATCACCGCCACCAAGCAGAGCACCAACCTGGACAGAGGCCAGGATCAAGGCTCCCGTCTTATGGGTATGGATATATTCAAGGGTCGGAAAGTCTATCTCCTTGCCTTCAGACTCCATGTCGACAACCTGACCGCCAACCATACCTTGCGAACCGGCGTAACGCGCCAGAATTTCAATCACTCGCAGGGCTTTTTCTGCCGAGACTCCAGAGTTGGCCTTCGCATCGGCCAAGAGGCGAAAAGCCTCGGTCAAAAGCGCATCACCGGCAAGGATCGCTGTCGCCTCGCCATAAACCTTGTGATTTGTGGGGCGCCCACGGCGAAAGTCATCATCGTCCATGGCCGGAAGGTCGTCATGGACAAGAGAGTAAGTATGAATCATCTCCAGGGCACAAGCCGCATGGAGAACATCCTGAGCAGAACCACCAACGGCCTCGCAAGCTGCAATCATAAGAATCGGCCGCAAACGCTTGCCGCCGGCAAAAACCGAGTAGCGCATCGACTGATGCAAAGATTGGGGCATCCTGTCCCCGGCCGGAAGATATTTCTCCATGGCCTGATCAACGAGGGCAGAACAATTGCCTAGATATTCCTTGAGGTCCATGGGTTGATCAGTCCTGGCCGTCATCTTCACCAAAAGGCTCCGTCGTAAACGAGCCATCAGAATTTTTCATCAAGGTTTCGATACGAGACTCGACCGCCTGCAATTTTTTACGGCACAGGTTAGCGCTTTGCACGCCCGCCTCAAAACAATCAAGAGACTCGTCCAGTGGCATCTGCCCCTTCTCAAGTTGTGCAACGGCTTCCTCGAGGCTCTTCAGGGCTTGCTCAAATGTCATTTCTTCAGGCATTCCGATTCCTTCCATTCGTAAGACACCATGCTCTTAAGTATAGTGTCAAGCAACTTAATCTTTAAACGCTGCCAACAGGGCGAGAGGGTCAATCCGTTCGCCAAACAGTTTCACAGTCAGATGCAGATGGGCCCCTGTTGATCGCCCGGTGCTACCAACTTTGCCCAGGACGTCTGTCACGAGCAAGTCATGCCCTTCTTCCACAAGGACTTCAGAGAGGTGGGCATAGAGAGAGAATAACCCTTCGCCGTGATCAACAACAACCGTGTTGCCAGTATAGAACAGATCAGAGACCAGAGCCACGCGACCATTGCTGATTGGACGCACAGGCGTTCCCGAGGGACTGCGAAAATCCGTACCGCTATGAGGCGCCTTAGGCTTGCCATTCAACACTCTGCGCTTACCGAAGACACTGTTGACAGCATCACCGACCGGCCGCTCGAAGGTCGTCCAGAAACGTGGAGATCTTTCAGCAAAAACCTCTTTGAGGTGACTGTGTTCCCGACTGATCCGCGCACTGTCCTTCTTGCTCGGCGTGACCATGCGTTCTGGCAGAGTCAGCTTCTCTTCGGGCCGCTTTTTATCGACAACAGTCAACAGTATTTCTGTGGTTGAAGTTTGCCCCTGCAGATCCACCATAGCAGCCATAATAGGGTAATGACCAGCAGCGACGTCCAGGCCGACAGGCAGCAAGGCAATAGCACCATCACTGTCTGGATAGAGGTAGTAGACTTCCTCGTTAAAACGCACCACACCAAAGGAAAGAGGTTCTCCCTGCCACTGCAGCACAGCCGCTTCTCCATTATTAACCTGTTCAGAGCGCAGAAACAGTTCTCCACTCAAAGCCGAGGAAACCAGGAACAACGTAAGAAGCAGTGAAAGACAAATTTGCCTCATAAATCGACGTCCTCCACCCTGGCACGGACCTGTCCCCTAGAAAAGCGCAACCAGAGAAGATCGTCTCTTTGCAACTCTTCGGCGGAGACAAGCCCTCCTCCGGATTCGTCCTTACTGGCAATCACGTATCCACGATCCAGTTGCAGTAAAGGAGACAAAGCGTTGAGTTGTGCGGCAGAGAGGCCCAAGGCATCGGAATACTGGCGCATTCTGGAGTTCATGGCCAAAGCAAGCCTGTTCATGAGGTCGTCAACATTGTCGGGCAAGCTGACAAAATCGCGCGAACTCACTTTAAGTCGTCTTTCAAGGCCGGTGAGGCGCTCGGCAATCAACGCAACGGATTGAGCAACTCGTGACTGCAACCTGATGATCAGGTGATCAAGGTGGGCTTCCAACTCCTGTCGACTCCGGGCGACGAGTTCTGCTGCAGCACTGGGGGTCGGTGCCCGTAAATCAGAGACAAAATCAGCAATGGTAAAGTCGGTTTCATGGCCGACAGCTGAAATAACAGGGATATCGGAAGCCGCGATCGCCCTGGCAACAACGTCTTCGTTAAAGGCCCACAAGTCCTCCAGAGAGCCGCCGCCTCGGCCTACGATCAGGACATCCAGACCACCGTACTGATTCAAATCAGAAATCGCTTCAGCGATCTCTGCAGCAGCATCATCTCCCTGAACCTTGACGGGCCGCAGCAGCAAATGGATATCGGGCGCACGTCGGCGCAAAACATTGCAGATATCATGGACAGCAGCCCCTGTTGCCGAAGTCACAATACCAACGGCTTGCGGAAAGGCAGGCAAAGGACGCTTACGCTCAGCAGAGAACAAACCTTCGGCCGCCAGCTTCACTTTACGAGCTTCAAAGGCCTCCTGCAGCTGGCCTTGCCCCGCCTGAGTTAAATTATCAACGACCAGCTGCATCTCACCGCGTGCGACGTAAACAGTCACTGTTCCAGAGCAAACGACCTGAGCACCATCTTTCGGTGGACGCTCGACAAGACGGTTTCGGCTGCGGAACATGACTCCCCGCAACTGTGCGCCACTGTCCTTGAGTGTAAAATACCAGTGCCCGGAAGCAGGCGCGGCAAAATTAGAGATTTCACCCTCGACCGTCACAGTGACAAAATTAGTTTCTACGACGTCCTGCAGGAGTTCAACCAACCCACTGACTGATAATTTGGAAGGGGATTCTGTCACTCGCTAAACACCCCATATCTTGTGGTTTTTATTTGACTTTTCATCAATTTAACCCTATATATTGGAGAGCCTGAATCAACAAGGGAACCTTATGTCTGCACCGTACATTGTAACAATTTCAAGTGAAAAAGGCGGGGTCGGCAAGACCACCCTGGCAACGAACCTTGCCATCTACCTGAAAGCCCTCCACGAAGATCTTCCGGTCACCTTGCTGAGCTTCGACAACCACTTCTCGGTCGACCAAATGTTCAGGATAAAGCGGCAACCCGAGCGAGGAGATGTTACGGGCCTTTTCACAGGCAGCAACCCTGACGACCTGATAGAGACCGGGGAATATGGCGTCCAGTACATTCCATCCAGTAAACAGCTGCACATCATGCGGCGAGAGCTTGATGACCCTACAGCACTGGCCCGCGCTTTGGCAATGTCATCTCTTGGCGGCATTATCATTATTGATACACGGCCCGATCTGGATATTTTCACCCAGAGTGCACTTTATGCTGCAGATCGTGTGATCGTGCCAGTCAAAGACGCGCCCTCCATGGACAACTGCCGGCACATCTACGAATTCTTCGACTCACATGGGATCTCGCGACGACCATTACGTATCCTGCCCTGCCTGGTAGATGGCCGTATTCACTTTGATGGGCCCTTTAGTGACCCCTACCAACTCTTGAAAGCTTATGCCATCAACCGCGGCTATCGTTGCATGGAAGGCTTCATTGCCAAAAGCCCCAAGGTAGAGTCACTCAACACCAACCCCGAAGGCAAGATCTATCCGATCCTCAGTCACGGTCGCCAGACCGAAGTCCATGTACAGATGACCCACATCGCTCGCCAGGTTTATCTGAAAACCCTCGACAAGGAGACTAGGCGCCTGGACGAGTATCGCATAGATATGGCCGAGGCCGAAGTAGAGCATCAAGGTGCTTACGCTTTGCGACGCGACAACCTTGCGACCAACTGCCTGGTCTGCGGCAACCCTCTCGTCAGCAAAGAGAGCATCGGCATGGCCGGCTACTTCGCCCAGACCTCAGACCTGAAGGTCTCCGGTTTCATTGAGGAGGAATGTTTTACCAGCCTGGTTTTCCGCTATTTTTATGGGGCAAAACGCTCCATTGAAACGCATGACCCGGTTTGGGAATTGTTTCGCGAATCAGCGCAAAGATCCTATTTCCTCTTGCAACGAGCCCCGCATACGAAAAACTTCTATCAACAGAAGCTGTCTTTCTATCGTTTCGACGATAGCGGATTGGAAGTCTCGCACAAAACGATCGACCTGCAGGAGTTTGAAAAGCGTCTGCTCTCCAAAGAAAGATCAGACCTCTTTCCTCTTCTCGAGAGAACGCTCTTTAACGACCAGGGCCGACTTGAAGGCGAATTCCTGCTGTTGCGTAAGGTCAGTTCCGATCTCCCGGAAGAAATCCTCTACGACCAGAACTATGCAAATTTTTCCGCCATCATGAACAAGGTCGGAACTCAACTCCCCTGAGCCAAAGCTTTTTTCTGCAACAGAACTGAAACCGGCACCAGCGAGATGCCGCGTTCGACCAACCCGGGAAGCTCTCTGCGCAGGGCCTCCAACGTCTCCGGATAGGGGTGGCAGATACCAATCGCCATGCCCTGTTTGCGTGCCTTAGCCTCCAATTTCTGTATTTGCGTCACAATCGCATTCACCTCGGCGACATTATCCAGAAAGACATCACGCTCCATCGTTGGCACATTGTAACGGCGTGCGGTCTCAGCGGCTAGCGTACGGCCTGTCGTTCGGCTATCAACAAAAAACAAGCCTTTTTCCTGGAGACTTTTCATAACCGGCGTTAAAGCTCTGGCATCTTCCGTAAAACGCGACCCCATATGATTGTTGATGCCGGTTACGTGTGGGATATACGCCAGGAACTGATCTAAACGTCTGCGAATCTCTTGATCACTATATTCTACAAAGAGGGCATCTTCTCCTGGATTAACAGCAGGATAGCCTTGAGGTTCCATAGGTGTGTGCAACATGACTTCACGATCACCGGCATAAGCGAGTTCGGCAACCTGAACAGCCTGAGCTTCTCCAGGAATGATTGCAAAAGTCACTGCCTGCGGCAACGCCAGAAGAGCCTCTGCCATGTAAAGGCTCCTGCCAAGATCATCCATGATGATCGTCACAAGAGGTCCGTCAGGCAGATCAGGTTTCGGCGATACAAAGTGGAGAACGATCACAGTGCGGCGATTGTTCTCAACAGCCAGTGAGTTGGATTCACGGAAACGAACGAGATAGTCACCGGGTAATTGCTGGATTCGGGCCTTAAACCCGTCGACCAGTTCAGGAGCAGGGAAGGCGCCTTCAAGCATGTAGCGGGCAGGCTCATAACTGAGATCCCGCTGAATGTCCTTGCCAGAAACATTAAGAGCAGCCAGAAACGCCTCAACCTCTGCATGAACTTTCTTGAGGGGGTCCACCTGCGGCTTCGCCACAGGCTTTGGAGCCGGAGCGGATGGTTGCTCTTCCATACGAGCAAAAAACACCATACTGAAGACCAGCAGGCCGGCCACTCCAAGAATCAACAAAAGGAGCTTGTTTTTCAATAAAAAATCAGGGCGCCGCTTTTTCGGGCGGCGCCGCTGGGTTCGTTTCTTCATCAACAACTCTTCTTGTTTAGACCGATAAAGGGTTGATTCAGGCGGCTTTCAAACCCTGGAAAATCGTCCAGCCTTTAAGCAGGTCAAGGGCACGCATCAATTGAAAGTCTTTGCGGGTCTCTTCATCGAGGAGAGTCTCTTCCTCTTGGGGGGCGTCGTCGCCATTAGTTTCTGTATTGAAATGATTCTTCAAATCCTTTTCCCGAAAATGACTCATATCTTTAACGTTTTTCACTTCGCTCTGCATCACCTCGATGTCAGGAACAATGCCCCGGGCCTGAATCGAAGTCCCGTTCGGCGTGTAATATTTCGCAGTCGTCAGACGCAGACCAGATTCATCACTCAGCGGAATGATCGTCTGTACCGAACCTTTGCCAAAACTTTGCGTCCCCATAATCACCGCACGACCTTGATCCTGCAGGGCTCCTGCAACAATCTCCGAAGCACTGGCACTGCCACCGTTTATCAGAACAACCATTGGGTAATCGGGTTCGGTGCCGCTACGCAAAGCGGAAAACTCCATCTGCGCATCGTCTTCGCGGCCCTTGGTATAAACGATCAAACCCTCGGTGATGAATTTATCACTCACTTCAACAGCCTGATCCAGAAGACCGCCGGGGTTGTTGCGAAGATCCAGCACCAGCCCCTTTAAGGAACCGCCATTTTCGTTCCGCAACCTGTCCAGGGCCTTACCAAGATCCTCGCCTGAGCGTTCCTGGAACTGGGCCAGGCGGACATAACCAAAGCCATTTTCGAGAGTCCTTGATTTTACACTCTTGACCTTGATGACTTCACGTTCGAGGATAAAAGGCTGAGGTTTCTCAAAACCTGACCGCATGATCGTAATAGAAATTGAAGTTCCTGGTTTGCCACGCATGAGCTGCACAGCCTCCATGATTTCCATATCCTTTGTATACTCATCTTCAATTTTCAGGATATGGTCGCCAGCCTGTAAACCGGCACGTGAAGCGGGAGTGTCTTCAATAGGCGAAACGATGGTCAGTACCCCGTCTCGTTGGGATATTTCAATGCCAAGGCCCCCAAACTCGCCACGGGTGTCAACCTTCATCTCCTTGTAAATTTCCGGAGACATGAAGCCTGAATGAGGATCGAGTGAAGCGAGCATCCCATCGATGGCACCATAAACCAGGTCCTTGATTGTCACCTCTTCCACGTAGCTACGCTTGACGATCGTCAGCACGTCCGTAAATAATTGCAGCTCCTGGTAGTCTGTCGCGGCATCGGCCTGACGCACATCAATACGACCGAACAAGAGTAGACCGAACAACAGAACAAGAACGCTGGTCAGCAGAAGAATTGGTCGTTTTTTTTGACGCATACTTTCCTCCAGATATTAACGCGGCCTCAACCAGCTCGATGGGTCAATAGGCTTGCCCCCCTGGCGAATCTCAAAATAAACAGCATCCCGGCCTTCAAAGCCAGAAAAAGCTATCACTTCCTGAGCAGCAACCATGTCTCCAAGCTTCTTTGTGAAACTGGCCACATGAGCATAGAGGGTATAAAACTTTTCTCCATGGTCGACAATCATCAGTTTACCATAACCACGCAGACGTTTGGCAAAGATGACTCTACCTGCAGCCGCAGCATTCACAGGGGTTCCGGAAGCCGCTTCTATATCGAAGCCATGACTCTCAATGAGCGTACCAAGATCGCCATGACGGCTGGTCCCAAAACCAACCCTTAGCTTGCCTGGGACAGGCCAAAACAAACGGCCCTTCTGCGAAGAAAGGCCATCCAAAGGCCCAGTATAGGGTTGCGTCTGCTCTGTTTCAAGTTTTTTAACGAGCCCGTTAAGACGCAAGGCCTTGGTCTTTAATTCCTGCACAACGCCTTCCAACAGGTCAGCATCCTGATTCACTTTAGCCAGCAGAGCTTTTTTACTGTTTCGTGCTCTGCGGAGAGCTTCCTTTTCGTCTTTGCGGCGGTCGACCACAGCGGCTTGCTTTTTACGCAAAGCCTCTAACTCAACCATAAGAACACGATGAGACTCCGATTGTTGGCGGTACTCGACGAGCAGGGCACGATCATGTCTGACCATTCTGGACAAGAAAACATACTTTTCGGCAATTTCACGCGGACTTTCCGCTTCTGAGAGCAAGGCTTTGATCAAACCGACTTCGCCGGTTTTGTAGAGGGCCACGAGACGGTGACGAATCTGTTGTTCAGTCTGGTCCTGTTGCTGTTCAATCTCTTTGAGGGAATGGCGCTGTTTTTCCAGGCGAGCAGAAAGCTCTGAGAGTTGTTGGTTACTTTTTTGAGTCAGCTTTTCAATTCTGCGCGTTTCAGCTGAGAGACGAGCGAGTTCTTCCGAGAGGGTACCGCTTTGCGACTCTTTGTTACGCAGCCCCTGCAAGGCCTCTTCGATCTGTTTCTGGATCTTATTGAGGCGTTCTTTGCTCTCATTCAGGTCGTCAGCAACAACAGCAGACGGGACAAATGACACAGCAAGACCGACAAACAACAGCGCACAAACCCTCTTGCCGATTGCGTCACGCAGCCTTTTCATGACACTCCGAAACGTACAAACTTACGCAAGGCAAAAAGACTACCCATCAGGCCGATGAGCCCGCCCCCAACGACCAACGAACCTTGCCAGACAGGCGGCAGGAAATGAATCGTGTCGATACCGGTGATCAACAGCAGACTTCCCAGGGTTTTTTGCAGAATAATCTGAAACACCAGAAAGCTCAAACCGAGTGCGGTTAATCCTCCAAGGAGCCCCTGAAGTGCACCCTCAACCAGGTAAGGCAGTTTGATGAACAGTGACGTCCCACCAACCATTGCCATTGCCTCAAGTTCATCCTGACGCGCATAGAGAGTCAGCTTGATCGTGTTGGCAACAATGATCAATGCCGCAAAAACCAGGAAGCCACCGAGCGCAGAACCCGCCACGCGCAACAAGAGGAGAAAAGCCTCCAGCTTCTCCAACCAGCCCTGGCCATATTGCAGGTCAGAAAAGCGTTGATCCTTGCGTAATCGTTCGACAACCGAGGTCAAAGACGACTTGCTGCGCCACTCACTACCAAGAGATATCTCCAGGGATGCCGGCAAGACATCTTCGCCAAGACCCTCTATCAGATCCGCATCGTCGCCGAGACGTTGGCTAAAACGCTCAAGCGCGGCCTTGGGAGACACGAAGGTGACCTTTTCCACCTCAGGATAGCTCTCAATCTCTTTGATCCAGCCATTAACAACTTTTTTTTCCGGGACATCCTCGAGATAAGCAACCACAGCCAGATTCTCACCCCATGAAGCGGTCAGTTGCTGAACGTTCAGAACGGCGATGGCAAAAAAGGCCAGAAGAGCCAGAGCGACGGCGACAGTGCCAATCGAGGCCAGGCTCAGCACAGGGCTTTGCCGCATGTTACGCAAGGCACGTTTCAGGAAATAACCAGAGCGTAAGAGCATCAGGGTTGCCCCGCTTTAACGGCAGTGCCACGAAAGAGTGGCAAATCATCATTGGCGAGACGACCCGCATCCAGCGAGACAATCCGTCTGGGGAACTCACGAATCAAGCTGCGATCATGTGTCGCCATAATAATGGTTGTGCCGCGGGCATTCGCCCCTTTGAAGAGACCCATGATATCAAGAGTCACTTCCGGGTCAAGGTTCCCTGTCGGCTCGTCCGCCAACAGGATCAGTGGATCAACCACCAGGGCTCGTGCGACAGCAACCCGTTGCTGTTCACCGCCGGAGAGTTGTAAAGGGTAATGATTGAGGCGATGTTCAAGCCCAACGCTTTTCAGGGTCTGGTAGACCTTCTTGCTGATTTCAAATCGCTTGCGGCCCTGAACCTCTAAAGGAAAAGCGACATTTTCAAAGACAGTACGTCGTTTCAGTAATTTGAAATCCTGGAAGATGATACCGAGATTGCGCCTGAGATAAGGGATACGAGCAGGCCCATAACGGGTGATATTGCGCCCGTTAACAAGGATCTGTCCACGCGTCGGGCGTTCAGCACAGTAGAGGAGTTTGAGCAGGGTGGACTTACCCGCACCGGAGGGCCCGGTCAGATAAACGAATTCGCCCTTCTCGACCTTGAGAGTGACATCGTTCAGAGCGTTCTGATCACGCTGGTATGCCTTGCAGACATTAAAGAGCTGAATCATAATCCTGCATCTGTAAAGATCGAATTAAAAGGACAGGCATAACCTGACGAGAACCAAAGGGGACCGAGTCAGTTCCAGTCATATAATGACTGATCATGACAGGGTCTGAAGTCTTGTGTCTACCAATCCCGGTAAGGAATACCGTTCAGCCCGATCAGGTCGCTACCACTATGCACGTCCTCCATCCCGCCCTCGGCAAACTCACCTTCAATAGAAGGGGTCGGTGCAACCTCTTCCCAGGTATCTGTTTCCTTAGTGAAGGGGTCACGAGGTATGTCACGCAGGTATTTACTGTCGACCAGGTCCTCGAGCGACTCGGGATATTTGATGTTATCGGCGAAATAAGCATCGATAGCACGACGCATCTGGTGCAAGTCTTCCATCAGTACTGCTTCGCGGGCCTTTATCAGGTTGCGCTGGTAGTTCGGCACAACAATGCTGGCCAGGATGCCGATGATGGACATGACGATCAGCAACTCGATCAGCGTAAAACCCCGCTGTGATCTTTTTTTATCTTGCAAGCTCATGCGTTTCACCACGTGTTGTAAGGTGTGCCATCCAGGGCCATTCGCTGACTCTGGGAATAAACATCGTAAACATCGTCACCACTGTAAAAAGTCGAATCCGGATCGTCCTTGTATGAGCGCAACCCCCAGCCCTCATCATACTCGTCGAAAGGGTCTTTCGGCAAACGCCGCAGATATTTGCGTTTATAAGGGTAGAGACCGCCCCAATCGTCGCCTTCCAAAAGAGACTCAAGGTCCTCCGGATAGCCGGTTTCGTCGATCGCAGCAATAATCTTTTTTTCTTCTACAGCCTTATCAAAATCAGCCTTGTAATGATCAATCGCGGTGCGAATTTCGCGCAAAGAGCGTCTCAGCTCCAATTCTTTGCCACGCATCGCTGTGACCTCGGCCATCGGCACAACCACCGTGGCAAGGACAGCCAGAATCGCCAGGGCAATAATCATCTCCAAGAGAGTCAGGCCACGTTGTCCTCTAGACCTTGATATGTAGTGCGACAGACTCAACGGATCTCTATTGTGACCGGCTCAGGAGCAACCTGCAGACGGACACCTTCCGGGTTACGGAAATTGACACGATTCACTTCAAGCGTCGTTTCTCCCTCTGTAAGAGCTTTGAAATTGAGGTTGAACAAAACGCCCGCCCCTGAAGCGCCCTTACCACCGGTTCCCTGCTTGTAACCGACAATAACCTGCCCCGTAGTGCGATTGGGGCTGCTGGAGAACACCGTGGACTGGCCATCTTGTTTGAGGAAAACTCCTTCATTGAGGCTCATCAGCTCAAGAATAGCCGGGTCATACTTGACAAAAAGAGGTGCGCTGTAAAGTTGCTCTACGTCTTTGACTTGTACGGCAAGAGAAAACTCAGAACCTTTTTTAACCTCTTTTGGCCCGGAAAAGTTAATGGAAGCAGGGGCTTTTTCAGGCATTGGCAAAACGATGGGCGCACCGATTTCCACCTGTTCAGTAAGCACTTCGAGTGGAACGGCTTCAACGGGTGGCATTACTTGTTCCGTAGGAACTATCGGTTGCGTCGGGACCGGTGTCTCGTTCAGCGATGGTGCCTCATCATCAGAAGTCATTTTCAACTGCGGGGGCTTGGCAGCAGGAGAAGTACGAGGCTGGGTCGCTTCTACCTCACTCAGCAAAGGCTGAGCAAAAGAACCAAAATTCGGTCCGTCCTTAAGATCGTCTTCTCCACCGGACCAGATAGTGGCAATATCGACATCAGGAAGTTCGACTTTTTTGATAATGTAGGGCGTTATCGACAGGATTATTTCGCGCTTCTCCTCAAAATTTGAGAAATTCGAGAACAGGTCGCCAAGAAATGGGATCTCACCGAGAAAGGGGAACGTGGTTTTAGTGCTACTGGTGTTATCTTCGAATAAGCCACCGAGGATGGTCCGTGCGCCATCAAGCAACACCAGGGAGGTCTGTGCATTGGTTGTAGTGAGAGCAATCGGTGATTCACCTGTTGTATCAGTAGAATCCAATCTTTCTGCCGTGCTGACTTCCAGCGTTATCTTCGTCAGGACGGTCCCATCAAGCTGCACCGTTGGTTCTATGTCGAGTTTAATACCGGAGTCAACATACTGGACGTTCTGAGTCGTTGAGTCGGAGGTGCCGACTTGTGTCGTAGTTACGATCGGGTCACGCTTGCCGATATGGACCTTGGCCTTTTCGTTGTTCTTGACCCTAATTTTAGGGCTCGCCAAAAGCTCTGTCGTGCTCAAGGTCTTCGCATAATCAAAAGTGGCCGAGGGAACCGTATAGAAGGTTTCTAGCCCGCTGAGACTTTGTGTGACTATAGAGTCGGGAATCGCGCCGATGACGCCGTCGGCACCTGTCACTGCACCAAAACCAACCTTTGTCGAATAAGTACTAAGCTTAGGGCCAAAATTCAGGTTATCTGTGTCCCTGACCGCAAGAACTTCGACATCAAAGAGCACCTCAGAATCCGAGCGATCAGCGGCTTGGAGAATCTGCTCCGCCAGTTTAATAACCTCTGGTTTATCACGTACGACGATAGCATTCCGCTCCTCGTGGACGTAAATCTTGCGTAACTGCAGCATGGTGCGCAACAGGTTGACTGCTTTCTTAGCATCGATATGTGACAGGTAGAAAGTTTGAATAATCTGGTCGTCATACTGTTTGTTTTTCTCGCGGGATTGCGGATAAATAATAATGGTCTTGCCGTTGAGGACTTTCTTATCAAGAGCGTTCATCTGTAGAATCAGTTCCATCGCCTGGAGGAAGCTGGCTTTTTCCAGAAGAACAGAAATGGACTGATCGCGAATCTCCTCATCAAAGATAAAGTTGATTCCACTCAGTTGCGACAGGATTCCAAAGACTTCTTTGATGTCAGCATCCTTGAAACTCAGGGTGATCGGCTCCTCTGAGGCCACGTCCAGTTCAATGCCATCCATAGAAATTTTCTTTTGATCGCGTTCGATTAGATCTTTGATCGCCAAAGCACGGGCATTCTGAGGGTCCAGCTTCAAAGATTTTTCGATGGCCTTTCTTGCCGGGAGCAGCTTTCCTGTTCCCCAGAAAGATGCACCTTCTTCAGCAAGTTTCTGAGCTTCAATAAGTTGTAGTAGCTCATTCGCTTCCTGAGCAGCGACCTCTACACTCTGGTCAAAACCTTCCGCTATACGATACTCTTCTACCGCCTCGGAATATTTACCTTCCTCTTTCAGAGCACGTGCTCTCCTGATATGCGTGGCTGCGGCACGTGTCTTGGCAGAGACCATTTTTAACCGATAGGTTTTGCTGCTGGGTTCTAACTCGATTGCTTCGGCATATTTTTCAATCGCCAGGTCGTAATTTTCTTCGTCGGCAAGAAGCTCGGCTTCTTCAAAAGCTGAACGAGCCTGCATGGCGGTGGTACACCCCCCAAGCCAAAGAACTGCAAGCAACAGGACGATCCATCCTGCAAAACGGACCTTATTGATTCGAACCATTGACTTCTCCCTCTAACGCATCCCCTTCGACAGGCGAGACAACGTCCTGCTCTCCTTCGGGGTTATTCTCTTCAATCGTCCCGGGGAAATCTTCTTCACTTCCCTGAGGTGCTGCAGGACGCAACATTCTCCGCTTTGGATTAAAAACCCGTGACTTCGGCTGACTGACCGTCTCCGCTGGTGGCAAATGAGCCGGTGCGCTGACCGATGCTTGTAATTTTTGATGTTCAATCAACGGGATGTCGATCAAAAAATCGCGTCCGTCAGGACGAACCAGCAAAAGGTCACCGCTGATATCCTCAACCGTAAACTCCAGATCAAGACCGAATTTTTCTCCACGCTTGGCGAGAAACAAACTGCCTTCACTGGAAAGAAAAACTGTTTTTTCACCACCCTTGTCCAGAAAGCCAAGAAAGGTAAACTGCGCCAGGGCTTGTTGAACAACTTCAACCGGCACCATCGGTTCTTCAATAACAACCGGTGGTGGCGCTTGAACCTCCGGTTCCTCAACGACAACGGCAATCGGCTCTGGCCGCCTTTGAACAAAGCGAAAGACATCACGCGTCGCGCCTGGGAACTCCTGCTCTTCTGATTCCAGAAAGGTAAAATCAATGCGCTCTTGAGAAACCTTCGATTGTAGTTTATCCGGTGCCTTTGCAACGACTGAACGTGTGCGTTTGCTCGCACTTCTCGGCGGGGCTTTCTCAAGCCTCGGGGTTGCAAAATAGGCATAAACCAGGCAAAGGGCCAGCACTCCCAGCAGAGACGCCAGTATCATGCGTTTGCGATTCATCACTCACGCCTCCCTGGCCGGAAAAGCGTTTCCAGGCTCAAACCCAACTTGACACCTTCGTTATCGACACTCTGCAGGCTGATCTGTTTGATCGTTATCAGTCGAACCGATTGTTCCAGAGAATAGATAAACTTTTTAACCTGCTCGTAGTCTCCCGCAACACTAAAATTAAGATCAAATTTGAGCAGCGGACTTTTTTTCAACATCTCAGAAGCATAGCTGATCTGAGTTATATTCAGGCGTGACTGACTGGAAAGAACCAGTAGTTCTTCTATCAACCCGGTGAATTCTCGGTATTCAGGCACCGCCTGCTCAAACTTTGAGAAATCCTGACTGGCAAAGACGTAGAGTTGTTCAGGAGTTTCTGCGCTCCCACCTTGATTACGCAGCAGTTGGCGGACCTCGGTTTGCCGTTTCAGGAAACGACCTTCTTCTGCAGCAACTTGTGGTACGACAAATTGCTCAAGAGCTACGGAGAGAGCAACATTTAAAACCAGCAGAATTCCGAGCAAAAGCAATGAGCCTCGGTGGGTTGTCCAGAGCAGTTTGAGAAGTTCTTTGATTCGCATCAGAAGGCCTCTCTTATCTGCAGGGAAAACCCGATCTGCATCTGGCCACGGCCACCGGGTTGCGACTCGATCTCAGCATGATTCTGAAGATAGGCCTGATTGAGATCGTCTGAGCCCAGCAGGTTATCAACAAAAGCTGTCATGGAGGCAACATCACGAGCAACGCAAGTAAGTTGAACAGATCGTTCTTTGAAATTCGGCCGGATTGAACGAAGACTGACATCGTCAGGAACAAGTTCTTCGAAACGGCTCAGCAACCTTGTCCAACGAAATTGATCCGCCGCCGCAAAATCGTTTGCCAGAGCAATACTCTCCCTGACAACGGCATGATTCTCGAGCGAGTAATTTGCCGGGACACCCGGTACAGTGGCGACCTGAGCTTCCAGTTCTTTAAAATGGTTCTCAAGCACACCCAACTGCCTGTAGTTCTGATAAGCGTGAAAGCCGTTGAAAATCAGCAACAAGACCATAAGAGTGCAGCCAAAGAGTATCCAGAGACGAACACTTTGCTTGTTCAGGTAAGGCTTGCTGGCAAGATTAAGTTTAATTTCCATAGGCTTCACATCATACGTTCTGCCGCGCCGAGGGCGGCAATGACAGAACCAACAGGCTGTAAACCGCCTGTTTTCCCATCACCACTAAAGCGCTTCAAGCCTGAATCCAGACACTTGACCTCACGCTCAAAGGCGGTTGAGAGGAGCTTGTCGATATCGCCGTCCATATCAGGATCAACATGGGCAAAGATAGCACAGCGCTTCATTGCCGGGAAAGACTCATAAGCTTTGACAAGAGTGCGGTGGATTTCCTGGAAAGCTCGTTGTGGGTCCACTTTGAATTCACGGACGCGCTGATAGCAGAGGCTGTGGCCAATCACATACTGGATGCTCAAAAGACCATGTTCCATTCCGACCAGAATGAACTCTTCGCCAAGGTCGAGACGCGGACGATAGTAATTGTAGAGGTTCAGTGAATGAAAATCGATTTGGATCGCATGCCTGTTGGCTTCATTGACGAGATCTTCATACTGTTCGAGAACAGGTTGGGCAATAGCTGCCACAACACATCGTTGCCGGCCATCGTCACGTTTTTCAAGGACCTGGTAATCAAGATTGATCTGGGCTGGCGGCGCCGGCAAATTCGATTTGAGCCGCCACTTGAGGATATCAACCCCCTCTTGATGAGTTTTAAATGGCGCATCCACATCTGTAAGATAAATGCGACCGGCGCGATCAGGCAGGCTCAGGGCAATACGCTCTTCTTGTCCTGCCAAAGCATCAACTCCGCGTCTTAAGCCTTCGACAAAGCGCCTGGCGTCACGAATGTTGGGCTGTCGGCTGGAAACGTCCAAAACCCCTTCCAGGCTTTCAAAGCGTAAACCGAGCAGGCGTGTATTGGGCCGGTTTCGTTGAAGAGCCGCGAAGTAAAGTCCGCCAGGCTGGACGTCGACACCGACAAATATCCTGCTCATGAGCCCCCCCCTGCTTTGTCAACGAAGGTGACTCGGTTGATCTCAGCCATCGTCGTCTCGCCCTTAAGCAATTTCTCTATGGCAGAATCTCGCAAGAACGAAGTGCCTGCAGCACGCGCCGCCTCTTTGAGCTGACTCACAGAAGCCTTTTTGATAATCAGGTCGCGTAAATTGTCATCCAGGTCAAGCAGCTCAAGAATGGCGGTACGGCCATGATAGCCCTGACCGTTACATTCCTTGCAGCCGGCCCCTTCGTAGAAGGTATGATCCTTAAGCTTGTCGTAATCGAGACCGGAGTCGATAAAGTCTTCACGTTCGTAAGTAACAGTTTGCTTGCAATGGACACAGATCTTGCGAATCAGCCGCTGAGCTGCCACACAGTTCAAGCTGGACACAAAATTATAAGCATCAATTCCCATGTGCAGAAAACGGCCAAGGACATCAAAAACGTTATTGGCATGCACAGTGGTGAAGACCAGGTGTCCCGTAAGAGCTGACTGGACAGCGATCTGAGCTGTTTCCGGGTCACGGATCTCGCCAACCATGATCTTATCGGGGTCATGACGCAGGATGGAGCGTAGACCGCGGGCAAAGGTCAACCCCTTCTTCTCGTTGACCGGAATCTGGACGACCCCCTTGAGCTGGTATTCAACGGGGTCTTCTATGGTGATAATCTTTTCCTGTTCGTTATAAATCTCCGTCAAAGCTGCATAAAGAGTCGTCGTCTTACCGCTACCGGTCGGGCCGGTGACCAGAACCATACCGTAAGGCTCACGGATCATGCGACGAAAACGAGTTAACTCATGCCCTTCGATGCCAAGGACATCGAGAGTCAAACCGTGCAGATCCTTGGCGATACTTTCTTTGTCGAGGATACGGATAACCGCATCTTCACCAAAAATACTCGGCATGATGGAGACACGGAAGTCTATCGACTTGCCCGCCATGCGCACTTTAAAGCGACCGTCCTGGGGTATACGCCTCTCAGAGATATCGAGTTCACTCATGACCTTGATACGTGAGATGATTGGCCCCTGGAAGCGGCCGTCCAAAGGCTCCGTGGCACGGAACAGGACACCATCGACCCGGTACTTGATCTGCACGCCATCAGGGCTGCTCTCGATATGAATATCACTGGCGCGCTTGTTTAGCGCATCAAAGAGGGTTGAATCGATCAAACGAATAATCGGACTGCTGTCATCGGTCAATTTTTCAATCGACAGGACCTCTTCGCCTTTGTCTGTCTCTTTGACCAGCTGCAGCTTGAAGTCTTCCGAGACCTCCTGCAGAACCTGCTTTGATCCCTGAGCCTGCCCAAGGTGGGCGGTGATTTTACTGCGAGCAGCGACCTGACAGACGAGTTGCATATCAAGCTGCATTTCGAGGTCATCGAGCTCTGCAACATTGGTCGGGTCGGAGATCGCGATCACCAGACCCTCTTCAGTTTTCTGCAGAGGGATAAAATTATAGCGGATGGATAACTCGGGCGGGAGACTCTCGCCCAGCGCAGGGTCTGCAACGATAGTGTCGAGGTCAGCGTACTCAAGGCCAAACTGCTGGGCAAGGGCCTGCGCGACGACATCATCGGAAAGCACACCACGAGCGATGGCCGTTTCACCGAAGCGCTGACCGGACTCGCGCTGTTGATCGACGACAAGACGCACTTCCGCCGGAGCAAGAGCCCCCATCTCGACCAGGATTTCACCGATTTTACGATGTTCAAACAGCATATTCAATGCTCCAGCCTACTGTACCGTACCTGCCATTTGAAAAATGGGAATGTACATGGCAACGACAATTCCACCGATCAAGAGCCCCATAGTCATCATCATTAATGGCTCTACCATCGTTGTCAGTCGATCAAGTCGTCGCTCGACCTCATCCTCGTAATATTCTGAGACATCCGTCAGCATATCCACCAGAGAGCCACTGGTTTCACCCACACCGATCATACGTAAGGCAATGACCGGAAAATTTCCGGTTTGTTCCAGAGCTTCCGAAATCTTGGCGCCCTCATTGATGCGATTAACCGCCGCCGAGAGGTTTGTTTCTAGAACTCGATTATTCAAAGTTGCACGCGACATCTGCATCGCCTGAACAATCGGAATACCGCTGGCGAGCGTTGTCGCAAAGGTTCTACAGAATGTCGACAGAGCATATTCGTTAAGCATTTCACCAAAGAACGGCAGCTTCAGTTTGACACGATCTACTTGAAAGGCTCCAACATCAGTACGGGCATAAGCTCTTAACAGGAAAAATGTAATCAACAAAGCGGGCAACCAAACCGGCAAGCCAGACACCAGGCCATTGGCCAGAGCGATCACCATGCGGGTCAATAAAGGCAATTGCAAATTTGCATCAGCGTAGACCTGGGTGAAACTTGGAATGACATATAACAGCAGGAACGCAAGAACAACAGTCACCGCGAGCCCCAAGAGAATCGGATAAAAGGTCGCGCTGCGAACCTTCGCCCTGATCGCTTCTACTCGTTTCTGATATTCGATATAGCGCGCAAGAGTAACCGGCAAATCACCCGACTGCTCTCCGGCGCGCAACGAAGCAACATAGAGCTGAGGAAACATCTTCGGAAAACGTTCGAAGGCATCGGACAATGAACTGCCGCCTTTCACGTCACTACGAATATCCTGCAGAGTATTGAGCAGGCTTCCTGGCTCCATGCGATCAACCAGGGTGTCGAGAACCTGAAGAATCGGCAACCCGGAGCGGATCAGAACCAACATTTCCTGGTTTAAGCCAAGAAAGCGGCGACCGCTTATACTCCCACCACCGGCGCCCTTGCTAAACCATTGCAGAGACGCCTTCCGGATTTTGAATACAAAAAAACCCTGCTCTTCCAGACTCACCTGAAGAGCTGCACGACTGTCCGCCTCGAACTCCTTTTCGAGGACCCGACCATCGGAGGTTCCAATTTTACAGCGGTAGGTTGACATTAGCCTAGATTTTTAACACATTCCCTAAATAAATTGAATGAAAATAACCTATTAAATCGACCTGAAACGAAAAATGGCCGGTCAAAAATGACCGGCCACTCGCCTTGTGAACAAACAACACAATTAATAGTCTTTAGCGTCATGCTCAACCCCGTGACAATTCAGGGAGCAGGACCCGTGCCGCGCAGAATATCCTTGCGCATCGAACTTCAATTTGCCTGCTGCATTCTCAAAGACCACGTCCTCGTTGAACTTGAGTAAATTCGTATATTGAGTACTTCCGTGAGCATCGTGGCAAGTAAAACATGAAGTGCCATCTTGCCCTCCCATACGCCCCTGAATATGTAACGAATGATAAGGGAAACTTTCGTTGGACAAGATGCTCACGCGATCATGGCACTTATAGCATAGAGCATAGGCCTGCTCACTCTCAGGACGCTCATCATCCGTCTGGTAATTCAAGACCAGCAAGCCCTGATTTTCTGAGCCATGAGGTCCCTTGGGACCCGCGGGATCGTCGCTACCATGACAATCCCCACAGCTTATTTGAGAAACCTCATTCGGCCTTTTTTTCTGCGCGACATAAGGATCCTTGAGACTGATGACGACCGTGTTCTTGCCCTCGCCTTCGACCGGATGAAAAGAGGGGTTGGTCGTTTTGAACTCTGCGTGTTTATCAGAGGAGTTCCCTGGCAGATTGGCACTTTCCGAGTGACAGCGGTAACAGAGTTCGTACTCATTTTCGATCTCAGTGATCAAAGTGCCAACCCGCCGCCCTTGCAAGCCTCTAAAGGGCTTGCCCTTTTCAACAACGTGGGGGTTGTGGCAATCCACACATTCTGAATGGCGGGCCGCGTTAACAACCTCTTCCGGCAGCGCTTCGAGCTGCCTGTGAACACCCTGAACTGTTAAAACCGGATGATTATAGGGTTTGCGTAGCTCGTTCGATATATCACGCAGAAGGCTCGCTCCTTGAGATTTCAGGTAGCCACCCTGTACCATAAGATCACGAGCTCCAGCGTCCCCGTGGCAGGTAAGACACGAGCTCTCTTCCCCGCTCAAGGCCATGGTCATGCCTCTGTGACAAGCGCGACAGCTTTTAGCTACTAATGATTTATTGCTATGTGAACCGCTTAAAAAATTTTGTTTTGCGATGGCATCAGAAGGCAATACTAAAAACGTTAAAGCAAAAATAGTGTACAAGAAAAGGACACAAGCTAGCCTCGGCAACGCCTCATATAAGTCTTTGTCGTTCATACTAACCACAATCATATTCCTGGCCCTGGGTTATGATCACCAGCAGGAAGGCCAGGAGTGCCTCCAATGTGGCACTGGTTACATACATCATCATAGGGATCAACAATAGGTGTTGCTCTATGCCTCCAGAAAGGCACAGAATAGCCATCCGCCTTTGTATCCTCATGGGGATCATGGCAAGTCGTACATTGCATCTTGTTCTCGCCATCAAGCGGGGTAAAAACTGTTAGATTCAGCGGCAACTGATAGGTTGTTCCAGGCCGGGCAGTATTTATATCGGCAAGTACAGCATTATCGTAAACAAATGAGATCGGATGAGACGTCGAAAGGTCTTGGCTAGAAGCACTCGCTGCTCCAATAACAAAGTCGCCGCGGACATTGTCAGTGACCACATCCTGCCCGCCGAGCATGGCAATTGACGTGCCATCATTCAGAATACCCATCGCCGTGACGCCATCATGACAGGAAAGGCATAGCCGAGAAGCTCCGCTGGGGTAGGGATCCGGCCCGGCAAGCTGGTATTTGCTGTGATCCACGGAGTTCGCAGGGGATCCGGGAAGATCTCCCTTAATGACCAATTGTCCTCCATAAAGCTTAAAGGTCGAGGAGTTAGGATCAGAGCGGCTCCAAAGAGTCGACCCCGGCGTTGCAGAATGTGGAGTATGACAAAAAATGCAGATCTGGTCCGTACCTCCCGTCGAAACAGGTTGAGCGTGTGGTCCTCCATGGGTCGCGGAGCTCGAAAGGTTATGTTTATTATCAGTGTCTGAGACAGGTATTGACATGACCACATCAGCTGAGACCATAGAAAGGACAATAAGTAGAAACACAAAAAAATATTTATTCTGCGACATGATCAACTACCTAGTGTGGCCGTAAATTGCGTGTAGACATGACGTGTAGTGTTAAACACAAACAACAATATATGCAAAGAATACGCCACAACAGGCTCAAGTAAGGGTTGTCTGAAGTCTAATGAAGCAGCTTAAACACCTGAACACGGTGGTTGTAAGAGTCTGCGACAAACAAACGGTCTTCATGATCAACAAAAAGCCCGGCGGGCAGATTGAATCGACCGGGCTGGCCGCCCGACCCCCCGAAAAACATCAGGAGATTTCCCGCCAAATCAAATACCTGGATATTGTCAAATGCCGAGTCCGACACAAAAACATGGCCGGCCCGATCCACAGTAAGCCCCTTTGGCCTCGCAAAATAACCCGCCGCATCTCCTGGCCGGCCAATAGTCCCGAGCAAAGACCCCTGCGCATCCTGGACCTCAACGGTAAAAAATATTGCGTCGAGAACCAGAACTTCATCATTTGGTCCCAAAGCAACAGTGAGTGGCTTTCTGAAACGGCCATCTGGAGTTAGCCGGCTTTGCAGCTTTTTCGCTAAAGATCCATCAACATTAAAAACGTAGACAGACTCACCCATGACATCTGCAACATACAACCGACCTGTCGAGTCTAAAGCCAATCCAGCAGGGCGTTTAAAACCACCTGTCGGGCCCCAGCTTTCAAGATAATTCCCTTCGAAATCGAGAACGAAGATTTTTGGGCTTCCGGCATCCGCCAAAAAGACCCGTCGAGACGCTTCATCAACAGCGATCCCGCTCGGCGAAAAGAGCCGAGCACCTGCAAACTCCTGAAAATAATCGACCTTTTTACGATTCAGGTCGAGACGATAGAGCATGCGAGATCCGTTATCTGCGACCCAAATCAATCCAGACTGACTGGTTGCGACAGCAAAAGGACTGAGCAAGGGAAGCTCTTTTTGGCGCTCACCAAGAAACCAATCCAAAACCCCGGAAGTTCGACCCTTAACTTTAAAATCCTGAGGCCCATTCAAGTTGCGAAGAAAGCTGATTCTCGGTTCATCGGGGGGGGGCGGCCAAACAAGATCAATGGTTTCGTCCTGCCAGAGAAATGGCTGTGTCGACGCACCGACACAGCCATTTAGCGAACCCAACACGATAATGAGAAGAAGGAATGGAAGGCCTCTCGACATTTTTGTCACAATTTATTGGTCAAAGCGTTCAATGGGATACTGATCTTTCAGTTTAGACATCCAAGCTTCATATAATTGCTTACGCTTAGTCTCTGCAAGCTGGGTGCGTATTTTAGGTGCGGCTTCTTCAAACGTCAACTGACGCGCTTCATCCACGGCATCAAGCTTGATGATATGAAACCCGTACATCGTCTTCACAAGGTCTGAGATATCACCGGGCTGCAAATTTTTAACAGCTTCATCAAACTCCGCAACAGTTTGCCCTCCTTGAAAAGAGCCCAGACTGCCACCGACATATTTACTTCGGTCGTCCGATTCATAATAAGCCAGGTTATAAAAGTCTTCGCCGTCCCTAGCTCTAGCGAGCAGATCCTCTGCACGAGATTTTAGTAATTGTCGTTCTTCAGCATTAGAGGCAGGATCAACTTTCACCAGAATGTGGCTTGCTGTATATGTTTTGGGCTGAAAAAACATTTCCCCATGCTTTGCATAAAAAGAAGAAACCTCTTCATCAGAGAATTTAAGTTTGTCATTCACTACTATTTCTTCAGCACGCTGCGCAAGTAATTGACGATACAGGCCTGCTCTCACTTTCCCCCAAAGATAAGGACTTGACGTTTCTGAAAAGTTTTGGGTACTACTAAGCACTTTTTCCCATTCTTTATCAAACGTGGCGGGATCAACTGCAATTTCTTCGTCGATAGCATAAAGAGCTTTGTAGGCAATAGTAATCAACTCATCTTCAGCCTGCTCTTTAATCTCATTTAATTTTTCGGTTTTTAATCCACCATGAAAACTCAGCTGCATAGGCATGATCTTTTGGAGCCGAAGATCAAAATCCATCTTTGTAAGAACAATATTGCCAACCTTCAGGATATCTTTATCCTCATTTTTATTTTGCTCTGCAAAAGCAACAGAAAAAGATAAACAGTAGAGCAACACAAAGAGAACACCAACAAATCTAGTTAACAAAAGCATACAAGCTTCTCCTTAAAGTACTATTTGAAACAGCTGCGAATAAAATAATTACCAGTAAGAAACTTATAAAAAATCCCAATCAAAGTCAATAAAACTAAAAGAAAGAGGCGACCCCCACTACAGGAATCACCTCGATTAAAAATGGCGGGGCTGACGGGACTCGAACCCGCGACCTCCGGCGTGACAGGCCGATGTTGTAACCGACTCTACTACAGCCCCCGAACAAATTGTAAATATGGTGGGCGAAACAGGGCTCGAACCTGTGACCCTCGGCTTGTAAGGCCGATGCTCTCCCAGCTGAGCTATTCGCCCATATTTTAATGGCGGGGCTGACGGGACTCGAACCCGCGACCTCCGGCGTGACAGGCCGATGTTGTAACCGACTCTACTACAGCCCCGCATAAAGATAGAAAATAGGAAACGCTTTTAAGGGAAAACCCATCTTTAAACGTTTCCTATTTTCAACTGCTCCACAACTGTTCCAGAGAAACTCTGAAACAATCATGTCTTCAACTATTTAGTTGATGGAATCTTTCAATGCCTTGCCAGCCTTGAACTTAGGAACCTTGGCTGCAGGGATTTCGATCTTCGCACCAGTCTGAGGGTTCTGGCCAGTACGTGCAGCACGGTCGCCCACGCTGAAAGTACCAAAACCAACCAAAGAGACCTTCTCGCCTGCCTTCAGAGCATCAGTAACAGCATCCGTAAATGCCTTGAGTGCCTTCTCTGCATCGGCCTTGCTCAGTCCCGCCTTCTCTGCAATTGAATTAACAAGATCAGCCTTAGTCACAACATACCTCCACTAGTAAAAGAATGATTAAGCCCTGCTGAAAACGGGATTATATATATCAGAGGCTCCAAAATTGAGTCAAGAAATAATTGGTTAAAACGGTCAGTGATGTACCGATTTTTCTGGCTCTAAGGAGTATTCTGTATTGTCAGCCGAAGACGTCACAGAAAAGCTACCCAAAATCGCTTCATCAAGGACCTTATCCATATGCGCGACAGGGATTATCTCCAAAGAGCGACGAATCGTCATGGGCACATCCTCAAGATTCTTTTCATTCTCTTGAGGAATCAGGATTCGATGAATTCCGGCACGTTTTGCTGCCAAAAGTTTCTCTTTCAACCCACCGATCGGAAGAACTCGACCACGCAGCGTAATCTCACCCGTCATCGCCAAGTCCTGATCGACAGCCAACCCGGTCAACGCAGAAGCCAGAGCTGTTGCCATGGTAATGCCAGCAGACGGCCCATCCTTCGGAATAGCTCCCTCTGGGACATGGATATGGATATCAATACTGCTATAGAAGTCCTCTTCCAGGCCGAGAGGGCTCCAACGAGAACGGACGTAACTGAGCGCTGCCTGAGCTGATTCCTGCATAACCTCACCGAGTTTACCTGTAACGGTCAGTTTGCCCTTACCAGGCAAGATTGTCACTTCAATGGTCAGCAGCTCACCACCGACCTCGGTCCAGGCAAGGCCATTAACCAGACCGACACCATGCTCCTCTTCACGCACTCCGAAGCTGTAGCGAGGCACGCCCAAGTACTTTTTGATCTGCGGTCCACCGACTTGGAAGCGCTTACCTTGCTGGCCAGCCTTGACGACTTGTCGAGCAATCTTACGGAAAACGTTCGCGATCTCGCGCTCGAGATTACGCACGCCGGCCTCCCTGGTATAACGACGAACGATTTCCAGCAACGCGGCCTCTGAAAATTTAACCTGCTCAGCCTTGAGACCATGGGTTTCCAATTGCTTGGGCAGCAGGTAACGCTCGGCGATATGAACCTTCTCTTCTTCGGTGTAGCCTTCCACGTGAATGACTTCCATGCGATCACGTAGTGGCCCGGGGATCGAATGCAGCGTATTGGCTGTGGCGATAAACATGACCGAGGAGAGGTCGTAATCAACATCCAGGAAATGATCAGCAAAAGTGTTGTTCTGTTCAGGATCCAGAACTTCGAGCAACGCCGACGAAGGGTCACCGCGAAAGTCCGTACTCATCTTGTCGACCTCGTCGAGAAGGAACACGGGGTTGCGCATACCGACCTTGCGTAAACCTTGAATAACCTTGCCAGGCATAGCGCCAATGTAGGTACGACGATGACCACGGATCTCGGCCTCGTCACGAACACCGCCGAGAGAGACGCGGAGGAACTTACGGCCCATGGCACGGGCCACAGAACGACCGAGCGAAGTTTTGCCGACTCCGGGAGGGCCGACCAGGCAGAGGATCGGGCCCTTGATTTTTTTCACCAGGGCCTGCACCGCCAGATACTCGAGGATTCGCTCTTTAACCTTCTCCAGACCGTAATGATCCTCATCGAGGATCTCTTCCGCTTTATCCAAGTCAATCTGATCCTTGGTGCCCTTCTTCCACGGCAACGCCACCAGCCAGTCGATGTAATTACGCACAACCGTGGCTTCTGCCGACATAGGCGACATCATCTTGAGCTTGCGCAGCTCTGCCGTCGCTTTCTCGGTCGCTTCTTTGGACATGCGCGACTTGGAAATCTTCTCTTCCAGCTCGCGCAATTCCTGTTTGAACTCGTCTTTTTCACCGAGCTCCTTCTGAATGGCTCGCATCTGTTCATTCAGATAGTATTCTTTCTGGCTGCGCTCCATCTGGCTTTTGACACGATTGCGGATCTTTTTTTCGATCTGCAGGATCTCAACTTCACGCTCCATCAGTGCCAGCAGTTTTTCAAGGCGCAACAGGGAGTCCATCTCTTCGAGGACCTCCTGCTTGTCCGAAATCTGAACGGTCAAGTGTGCGACGATGGTATCGGCAAAGCGGCCGGGCTCTTCGACGCCGGCTACCGAGGTGACCATCTCCGCAGGAATTTTTTTGCTGAGGTTGGCATACGTCTCGAAAGTGTTGTTCACGCTGCGCATCAGGGCTTCCTGCTCAGGTGAGTCAGCTTCCTGATCGGGCAACTCCTGCAAGGAAGCAAAGATACACTCTTCGGTGTAATCGAGATCGATAAGGCGTGCTCGGACCTGACCTTCGATCAGGACCTTGACAGTTCCATCAGGGAGTTTGAGCATCTGCACAACCTGCCCCAGGGTTCCCATCTCAAACATGTCATCCGCCAGGGGATCGTCAGTTTTGGGGTCTTTCTGAGTGACAAGCAGAACCAGCTTCTCATGCTCCATGGCCCATTCCAGTGCTTGAATCGACCGTGGTCGGCCAACAAACAGGGGAGTCACCATGTGTGGAAAGATAACGATGTCCCTTAGAGGCAGGACAGGATATGTATCTGGTTTTACAGCGTCAGGCAGGGATTCTTCTGAGAGTTCTGTCATAGAAATATCTTCCAGCTGAGCACACGCCCGACAGGAACTCTATCAGGCCGACTCGGCGTGTTCGTAGATAACAATAGGCTGGGTGCCTTTAAAAACCACATCTTCGTTGATCATGACTTCTCGGACACGATCCTGAGAAGGGATATCATACATAACGTCAAGCATAGCATTCTCTAGGATGGAGCGCAGCCCTCGCGCACCTGTTTTGCGCTTGAGAGCCTCTGCAGCAACGGCAACCAGTGCACCATCACTGAAGCGGAGATCAACGCCCTCCATGTCGAAGAGCTTCTGGTACTGTTTGACCAGGGCATTTTTCGGCTCGCTAAGGATTCGAACCAAAGCCTCCTCATCCAATTCGTCAAGCGTTGCCACGATCGGCAGACGACCGATAAACTCTGGAATCAGGCCATACTTGAGCAAATCACCCGGCTCAACCTGGCAGAGGACTTCGCCGATCTTTTCTTCTTTCTGCTGGGCTGAATCGGCACCGAAGCCCATGGTTTTTGCGCCAACACGCTGGCCGATCACTGTTTCAAGGCCGGAAAAAGCGCCGCCACAGATAAACAGTATATTGGTCGTATCAACCTTGAGGAATTCTTGCTGGGGATGCTTGCGACCACCCTTTGGCGGTACACTGGCGGTCGTACCCTCGATGATCTTGAGCAAAGCCTGCTGGACACCTTCTCCAGACACATCACGGGTAATCGATGGAGAGTCTGACTTGCGGGCAATCTTATCGACTTCGTCGATATAGATAATGCCCTTCTGTGCTTTTTCCAGGTCGTAATCAGCTGCCTGCAGAAGGCTCAGGATAATATTCTCAACGTCTTCACCAACGTAACCAGCTTCAGTCAAATTGGTGGCATCGGCAATAGCGAAGGGAACATCAAGAACCCGGGCGAGAGTCTGGGCGAGTAAAGTCTTACCACTACCGGTCGGCCCGAGCAGCAGGATGTTACTCTTCTGAATTTCAACATCGCCAGCCTTTTCAGAAGCCTCGACGCGTTTGTAGTGGTTGTAAACAGCAACGGCCAGAACCTTCTTGGCGCGCTCCTGGCCAATCACAAAATCGTCCAGAACGTCCTTAATTTCAACCGGTTTAGGAAGCTGACCGCCTCCTAAAGGCACCTCTTCAAGCTGAGCTTCCTCGGCGATAATATCTTTGCAGAGCTCGATACACTCGTCGCAGATATAAACTGCCGGGCCGGCAATCAGCTTCTTCACCTCTTCCTGTGCTTTACCACAGAACGAGCAGGTCAATTGGTCGCCACTACCATTCTTCTGGGTCACTATCTCACCTCTTTGAAAGACTCTATCTTGTCCGGAAGCACATCGGGTGGCACAATCAGTTTAACAAACACTTTGAAAAAAGGAACATCAATCCACCGAAGGCTTCCTGCTCACTATGTCGTCGATAATACCATACTCTTTTGCGGCTTCGCTACCCATGAAGAAATCTCGCTCCGTGTCAGAAGACAACTGGATGATATCCTTACCGGAGTGATCGGCCATGATGCCATTGAGAGTCTCTTTCAGACGCAGAATCTCCTGAGCGTGAATACTGATATCCGTTGCCTGCCCCTGAAAACCGCCAAGAGGCTGATGGATCATGATACGGGCGTGCGGCAGGGCATAACGCTTGCCAGCTGTGCCTGCTGCCAACAGCAGCGCACCCATACTGGCCGCCTGGCCAACACAGATCGTGGAGACCGGAGCTTTCAGGTACTGCATGGTGTCGTAAATCGCCAGGCCCGCGGTGACAACTCCACCGGGAGAGTTGATGTAGAGGTGGATATCTTTCTCCGCGTCTTCCGACTCAAGAAAAAGCATCTGGGCAATGATCAGATTGGCCACATGATCGTCAATACCGCCGCCCAGGAAAATAATCCGGTCCTTGAGCAGTCGAGAGTAGATATCGTAAGAGCGTTCACCGCGACCGGTTTGCTCAACGACCATAGGAATCAAGTTCATGCGTCCCCCTTGTCAGCCTTCTTCTCGGTCTTCTTTTTCGCCTTTTTAGGAGCAGCGTCTTTCTTTGGCTCCGCCTCTTTCTCCTTCTTGGGAGCAACCTCTTTTACCTTGGCGCTCTCAAGGAGAAAGCTGACCACCTTCTCTTCGGCAATCTGGGCCATCAGGCCGCTGCGGGCTTCTGCACCGGCATAGTATTTCTTGACCATATCAATCGGTGCATTGGCCATGGTGGCGATCTCTTCCAGCTTGGCGTCAATCTCAGACTCATCAGCGACGATATTTTCCTGCCGACCGATCGCTTCCAGTATCAGGTTGCCGCTCACCTGCTCAATAGCTGTCTCGCGGTAGTTCTCGCGGAAATTCTCCGGAGTGATGCCGAGCATCTCCGGTTTCATCCCCTGAGACTGCATCCGGTTGCAGATATTCTCGTACATATATTCAAGCTGCTTAACGATCATCGCTTCAGGAACCTCGACCGGGTTCTTTTCGATCAACTTGCCAACCAACTTCTCTCGCAGGTCACCTTCAACCCGGTTGACCTCCTGAGTCTCGTAGCTTGTCTGCAATTGGGCTTTCAATTCATCAAGGGTATCAACTCCGAAGCCTTTGGCAAACTCATCATCAAGCTCGGGAACAACCTTCTCCTTGATCTCTTTCATAACAACCTTGAAGACTGCCGGTTTGCCAGCCAACTCGGCCTGACCGTACTCTTCAGGGAAAGTGATCTCAACATCCTTGGCGTCTTCGCGCTTCATGCCAACAACCTGATCCTCGAAGCCGGGGATAAAAGAACCTGAACCAAGTTCAAGCAGGTGCTCCTCACCCTTACCACCTTCGAAAGCCACGCCATCAACAAAACCTTCAAAATCGATCACGACCGAATCGCCCTCGCGGGCTTTTTTACGGGTGGTCGGCTCTACCTGGGCACGCGACGTACGCATCTCTTCAAGACGACTGTCGAGGACTTTGGGGTCCGCAACAAACTTTTCTTTTTCCAGAGAAAGCTTGGTGTAGTCCTTGGCAGTAATCTCCGGCTTGATTTCTACTTCTGCCTCATAAGTAAAGGCTTCTCCCTTAATGATACCGCTGCTATCAAGGATGTTGGGCTCGCCAACAACGGGAATTGCATTTTCCTGCAGGGCCTGGAAGTAAGTGTCATTGATCAGACGAGAGAGGACTTCCTGCTCCATCTGAGCGCCATAATACTTTTCGAGAACCGCGACGGGGATCTTGCCAGCGCGAAAACCCTTGATCTTAGCGGTCTTGCCGATCTTCTTAAAAGCCTTGCTGATTTCTTTATCTACCTGGTCTGCAGCAACCTCAAAGCTCAACTTCTTTTTAATGCTGCTGACATCTTCAATTTTGACATTCATGCGTTCGCTCCTCACGTCCTCTACCGGAGCCACGCACAGAAAAATGCAGAGACCGGCATATTTGTTCAGTAATATTAGTCTACTAAGAATTTAAATGGTGCGAGTGGGGAGACTCGAACTCCCACACCTTACGGCACTAGATCCTAAATCTAGCGTGTCTGCCAATTCCACCACACTCGCTTATTTTAGAACACAAACAATTAAGGCCCGGCTTTTCCCTAGAGAACCACCACAAGTTGAGGGGTTGACGGGGAAAAGGCAGGCCCAGAATAATTATGGGGTGAGTGACGGGGATTGAACCCGCGACAACTGGAGCCACAATCCAGTGCTCTACCGACTGAGCTACACCCACCACAAAATAAAGCTTTAAAGCCAGGGCCGGGAAACTTGCCACCCGAGAGCCAAAATGGCGCGCCAGGAAGGACTCGAACCCTCGACCCACGGCTTAGAAGGCCGTTGCTCTGTCCAGCTGAGCTACTGGCGCTTAAAAATGGTCGGGGAGACAGGATTCGAACCTGCGACATCCAGTTCCCAAAACTGGCGCGCTACCAGGCTGCGCCACTCCCCGAAGACCGGTTTTCTAGCATGCTAAAATCAATAATGCAAGACTAAACTTGAACTTTATGACCATTGCCCTGAATAAAAATCATTTCGAACAAACGTATACCTGAGGTCATCCCTCCTCGAGACGGAAGCGCACCGGGATGCGAACCTGGCTGGAGACTGGCAGACCGCCGCGAGTTGCCGGAGAAAATTGCCAGCGCTTGACCGTTCGCTGCGCAGCACGGTCAAGGATCTTGTGGCCACAGGTTTTTTCAACCTCCAGATCATCAACAGACCCATCAACAGAGACATCAACCAGCAACCAGACGACGCCCTCCCAATGTTTTTTGCGGGCCAGGCGAGGATATTCAGGGAGAGGATTACTTCGGTAATGAGGAATCGCCTCAACCAGTGAAGAGGCAGAAGAAGACGCTTGATTGACAACCTGAAGGTCACCGGTCACCAGAGAGGCCATAAGGACAGGCTCTTCAACCGGAACCGAAGCCGCGGCAACTGCGACGGGAGAACCCTCCGTCTCCTCTTGGGGCGTTAAGCACACCAGCTCGGGGGCTGGAGGATCGGCGACGATCTTTTCGACAATTTTTGCGTTTGGATTTTTTTTGACCGAAGCTTTTTTAATCTTATCCACCGGAGGCACGGCTTTCTGCTTTACCTTTGGACGAGAAGGCTTACGCGGAGGCGCCGGAGCCTGTTCAGGTTCGGACGTTGCCACAAGCTGAGGAGAATTCGTTGCGAGGAGGAGAGAAACTGACACAGGGACAGCGGTCAAACTGGAGTCATCAGGGTCACTCACCCAGCCATAAAAGGCTAAACCGCCATGCAACCCCGAAGAGAGGAGCAGAAAAACCGCCAGCCTGAGAACAGGGGGGAAATTAGTCAATATTCCGTTAAACACCGACAACCTCGAGTCAAACCTGAAAAAGCTAAGAATGAGGGCTCGACAGCAACCAATGCCAAAGGCGACACAAGAACCTCAAGAATCAATGTTTCACATTGGCATCATTTCGTTTTTTTATCAACAATGACCATTGTTTTCTATACATGATCAGTTTAAAGCTCCCCGACAGGAGGCTTTTAGTTGAGCCAAAAAGAATCAACCCCCTAAAGGACACAGGGAAAGGCACCTTATCGAGAAGCGAATGATATATCCTCTCTCAAGCAAATGATTCTGCGATGCAGTTTATTCATCCAATCACTATCAATCGTTCACAGACTTCCCCACGGCGTTAAGAGGGAGGACTTCGGCACCAAGCCAGCGCAAAAGGACCTCTTTCAGCTCACTCTGCCGAAAAGGCTTACTGAGGAAACCGTTCATCCCCGCTTCAAGGCACAGCTCCTCATCTTCTTCCCGCGCATAGGCGGTCAAGGCAACGATAGGTGTCATTACACCCTGCCTCCTCAGCTGTGCAGTGGCCTTAAAACCGTCTAGAACAGGCATCTGGCAATCCATCAAGATCAAATCGACCTTCTTATCCGTAAGGTAATCGATTGCCGACTGACCGTTATCGACGATTACCAGATCAAGTCCCATCTGCTGCATCAGAATTGATATCAGGCTCTGCGTTGTCGGATTGTCCTCAGCAAGCAGGATGCGCCTTTTGTTATTGAGGTTAGCAGGTGGTTCGATCACAGGATTATCATCAGAGAATGCCGCCGGAGTCGACTTCGGTAAGCTAGCATGCAGCAATTCAGAATGGCTGGAAAGCGTCATCGGCAGATGAACGCTAAAGACACTACCTTCTCCGGGCTTACTCTCAACCTCAACCTCCCCTTTCATCAGGTGAATCAAATCCCGGGTGATAGCCAAGCCCAGCCCTGTACCTCCATATATCCTTGTCGTGCTGCTATCTCCCTGGTCAAAGGAATCAAAGATTCTGCTACGCAAATCCTCTGCAATACCGACCCCAGTATCTCTTACAACAAAGAGGCATTCGCACTCTCCCTCTTCAGGGCCGTCGCAAACTTCAAGCGAGATGGAGACGCTCCCTGAGTCAGTAAATTTGACCGCGTTTCCGATCAGGTTCAACAAGACCTGACGCAGGCGCCCGGGATCGCCCATCACAACAGACGATTCAACTGAAGTAACCACCTCCAACTCAAGACCCTTATCATGAGCGGACACCTCCATCAGACGCGTCACGTCCTCGGTCAATCGCACCAAATCAAAGGGCACCGAATCGAGTTCAATGCGGCCAGCTTCAATTTTTGAAAAGTCAAGAAGGTCATTGAGAATCGTCAACAACGCTTCACCGGACCGATAGATGGTCGAAACCAATTTCTGGTCCTGTTCTGTCAGAGATCTCTGTCTGAGAAGATCTGCCATGCCAAGGATACCGATCATCGGTGTACGAATTTCATGGCTCATATTGGCCAGAAAACGGGACTTGGAAGCTGTCGCCTGTTCTGCCTTCTCTTTTTCTGCCTCGAGCGCCCGGGTGCGAACCTTGACTTCCAACTCCAGGTCTTTGCGCTGAAGCTCCAGCAGATGATCGCGCTCTTTCAGAGCACGCATCATTTCATCAAAACCACGAAAGAGCTGTTTGAACTCATCGTCCGTTTCTTTCGTCTCGAACCAAAGTAGGCTCTTTTCACGGGAAACCTGACTCATCCGTGAAACGAGCTGCGCGATCGGACGTGAGATTTGCCGCTGCATGTGGGAGCTCAGCAGATAAGTCAAGAGCATGACCACCCCCATGGAGAGCAGCCAGCCCAGAGCAAGGAGCTGTTGTCGCTCATGCAGTTTGACGGGTTCTGTGCTGACGTAGCTATAACCAACGTGACCACCTTCAAAGGTGATTGGCATAAAATGCGCGAGACGTCCAGCTTCGTCCCAGAACACTTCTGCCCCCGATTGCAGACCTTCTTCAATCTGACGGGCTTCAAGCTCGAGGGCCTCGATCTCTTTTACAGGGTCGGTTTGTGTCCGACTCTTTTTTGCACGGGAATAACCAACCCGAGAGAGCCCATCAGGTTTGAACAGATAAGCAGTGACAACGTCTTTACGGATAGATAAAGATTCAAGAGTGTTTTTAACACCGGCATAGTCGTTCAACGCCATGTGAGAACGCGCGTTAAAAGAAACCAGCGCACCGAGAGATACGATATCATCACGCGCAACACTCTTCATATGCTGTCGTTCGATAAAAAAGAATTGGGCAGAGGTCAAGATCATGACCAGCATGCTGACCAGGAAGATGATACCTGTCATTTTCTTTTGAACAGAGATAGGTTTTCTAAGAGACATGGATTTCCCGGCCCCCATACCGGAACATCATCAGAACAAAAACGGGGCAATTCTAACAGTTTGGTCCTCTCTTGAAAAGAGAAACCGGAAGCAGGCTAAGCACCAAGACGTTTAGGAATTCTGCCCAAACACGATGGCCGTAAAACGTCCTGCTAAGGCTCCATGGCATGGAGCCTTTTTGAAACTTCTAGAGCGTAAGGTCAACCACAACTCGTCCACTAACCTGCCCATCCAGAAGCCTTTCGGCAAACAGTGGGATCTCTTCAAGTGAGACCACCTTGAAAATTGGCCCCAGGAGCTCATCGGATAGTTCGTGTGCCAAACGCGCCCATGCCTTTTTGCGCAGGGGCACAGGACAAGTCGTAACTTCCACACCGACCATCTTGATCGCCCGCAGGATGAAGGGCATGACCGTCGTGTGCAATTCAGAGCCTCCCGTCAGGCCGGTTGCGGCTACAGTGCCGCCGTACTTCATTTCTGCCAGCAGGCGGGCCAGGACCTCTCCGCCAACAGTATCGATCGCTCCTGCCCAGCGTTGACTTTCCAGAGGCTGGGCAGGCCTTTCAAGCTCTGTTCGGCTCACAATTTCTGTGGCGCCGAGCTGGTAAAGATAGTCATCATTATCACTATTACCAGTCACCGCGGAGACAGAGTACCCCAATTCGGAAAGCAGGGCGACCGCAACACCACCGACCCCGCCACTGGCTCCGGTAACCAGAATCGGCCCCTGGCCTGGAACAACGCCCTGATCTTCCAATGCCATGACACACAGCATGGCGGTGAGACCGGCGGAACCGATGGCCATAGCTTTCAACCCATTCAAGCCTTCTGGCAACGGAATAAGCCATTCGGACTTCAACCTCGCCTGCTGGGTATAACCTCCCCAATAGCGCTCTCCCACATACCAACCGGTCAGCAGGACCTCGTCACCGGGCTTAAAATCCGGGGACTCTGAGGACAACACTTCACCCGTCAAATCGACCCCTGGAACCATGGGATACTGGCGAACGATCTTGCCCCGGCCGGCGACAGCAAGACAGTCTTTGTAGTTGAGGCTGGAGTATTTCACCGCGACGAGGACATCGCCATCTGGCAAGTCGTCGACTGTCAACTGGCGAATTTGATGCTCAACCTTGCCGTTATTCCGGGACAGAACCAGTGCTTTAAATTGATCGATCACAGCGACTCCTCATCACGTTCGCGACGCCACTCCTGAGCCTGGGCATATTGCTCACACAGGTAATTCATCTGCTCGGCCATTGCTTCTTCGGTCGCATCAGCGTCCCGCGCTTTGATCGATGCATAGATCCGTTCATGCTGGGCAATGATTTTTTCGCGTTCCCTGAAGCGGAAAATGACCAGATTGGTTGCAGGCTGCAAGGCTTCAATGACCGCAAACATGACAAACTGCATCACCGGATTCCCGGTTGCATCGACCAGCGCCCGGTGAAATCGGACATCCGAAGCGCAGAAGTCGACATCGCTGGTCTCTGGGTCTTTCTGACGTTTAATTTCTTCAGCCATGGTCAGCAGATGTTCGTCTTTGCGCCGCTCTGCAGCAAGCCGGCAGCAGGGCAACTCCAGCTCACGGCGCGCTTCAGCAATTTCCGACAGACTGAACTTGCCCATACTGACCATGAGCATAGCTGCCCCCGCCAGCGAAGAACGAAGCTCCTCCTGGCTGGGCCTGTTAACAAAAGTGCCTCCAGTCGGTCCGCGACGACTGCGAATCAGGTTCTGAGCCGCAAGCCGTTTCAGAGCTTCGCGAATCGTCGGACGAGAAACGTTGAATTTTGAGGCCAAGACCTCCTCGGTCGGAAGCTGGTCGTCAACCTTGAGACTGCCATCTAAAATTGAGCTGCGGATATTCTCCGCTATCTGTTTGGCAAGACTTTCTGCCACAAGGGGTTGAAAATTAATCGCCATTTTTAAGGACTCCCTTTTCACTCACGGCACGAGTGATATTATTTTTCCCACGCATCTAAGATAGCCTATTTCCAAGAGCATTGAAAGCATTTATATATTTGTTTGACAAATAGTTAAATACTAGATAGGCTAGCAAACAATTACATCAGTAGAGAGCAGTTCCTTTTGGAACTTATATAAGAACGACACCTAACCAACCGGAAAGGATCAAACCATGAAAGCACTTGTCTACAGAGAATACGCGCCCAATGATAATTTTGGAGACATCCTGAAAGTCGAAGAGATTCCTAATCCCGAGCCACAACCAAACGAAGTCCTGATCCAGGTTAAAGCTTCAGCGCTGAACTATAACGACGTCTGGGGCATGCGCGGCAACCCAATTCCAGTTGAACTGCCACACACCTCCGGCTCCGATGCCGCCGGTGATGTCCTTGCTGTTGGCAGTGAAGTGACCAGCATCAAGGTCGGTGACCGGGTCGCTGTTCACGCCAACTTTGCCTGTCGTGTCTGTGAAGCCTGCACCAGCGGCCGCGAATATGACTGTTCGAAGCGTATGGTCTGGGGCTTCCAGACGACTCCAGGCAGCCACGCTGAGCAGGTCTGCCTGCCAGAAGTCAACGTCGTCAAAATTCCCGACAGTGTCAGCTACGAGCAGGCTGCCGCTGCCGCCATGAACCTGCTCACCGCGTGGCACATGCTGGTCGGGCGCGCTCAAATCAAGCCGGGTCAGCTCGTGCTGATCATGGGTGGACGCTCCGGCGTCGGCCACCTCGGCATCCAGATCGCCAAACTCTACAATTGTACCGTCATCGCCACAGCCAGCCCGGAAAACGCCGCTCTCTGTAAAGAACTCGGCGCTGACTATGTGGTCAATCACCGCGACGAGGGCTGGGTCAAGGAAGTGCGCGGCATCTGCAAAGAGATCGCCAAGCAGACCGGCGGTGCTCCGGGCATCGACGTCTCATTCGATCATGTCGGTGAAACCCACTTCAACGCTCAGTTGACATTGTTGAAATTCGGCGGCACCCTGGTCAGCTGTGGCGCCACCACCGGCTATGACGCCAAAATTGACCTGCGCCAAATTTTCTTCAAAGGCACCAATGTCCTCGGCTCTACCCAGGGGACCAAAGCGGAGCTCGAGCAGGGCTTTTACTGGATGGGTCAGGGCAAGATCAAATCCGCAATCGGTGCCGAGTACACATTCGATCAAGCTGCTGAAGCTTACGAGCAATTCCTCTCGGGGAAAGGGCTCTTCGGCAAAATCATCATAAAACCATAAGATTCAAACCGAAAAGTCTGTGCCTAATATTTGGTGACAAATAAACGGCCTCGTAACCAGATAGAGGTCGATTATTCTTCGTTCCTTCAAAGGGTCCTTCTTCTCAAACCATATCAATATTCAGCCCCGCTTCCCGGCGGGGCTTTTTTATTTCGCGCCCCGCCCTTTCCACGAACTGGCACCCTCCAAAAACACTGCTATACTGCTCAAATGTGTTATCCGGGGAGGAGAGAAGACAACGCCACCCTTTAAATATGAATTTTGACATCCAGCTTGCGTTCTATTGGTTATCACCCATCTCGTGAAGGAGGTAGCTCATGCAGAAATTGATACGCATCGATCCCGCAAAATGTGTTGGCTGCAAGACCTGCGAACTGTCCTGTTCGTTCAAGAACACCGGCGAGTTTGCCCCCAGTCGATCCCGCATCTACAACGAAATTTTTCTCGAGGAAGCCAAGTTCATTACAGTCACCTGCATGCAGTGCGATGAGCCCTGGTGCGAAAAGGCCTGCCCCAAAAACGCTATCAGCAAAGACATGTCCAGTGGCGTTGTTACGGTCGACGATGACAATTGCGTCGGCTGCCGTACCTGCGTCAGTGCCTGTCCCTTCGGCATGATCAAGTATGTCGACAGCACTGGAAAGGCAGACAAGTGCAACCTCTGCGGGGGCGACACTCCCGAGTGTGTGGCTTTCTGTCCCACCCAGTGTCTCACGCTGGATGAGGAGGACAAGCCGCTGCGGCAGAAGATGCTGCGTTTCGTCAATACGGTAAAAGACGGGCAGATGGAGGTTTGATATGAATAAGGGATGGAAGGGACAATTGTTACGCGTTGATCTGACTGCGGGCACCTGCAAGATTGAAGCGCTCAACGAAGAATGGGCCAGGACATATCTCGGTGGGCGTGGCCTGGCGTCAAAATATCTCTGTGAGGAAATTTCCCCAGAGGTTGAGCCGATGAGCCCGGAGAACAAACTGATTATGGCGACCGGCCCTCTTACCGGTACTTACGGTGCGGCCAACGGCCGTTACATGGTGATTACCAAGTCACCCCTCACCGGCACCATCGCCAGCTCCAACTCTGGCGGATATTTCCCCAGCGAACTTAAATACGCCGGCTTCGACATGATCATTTTCGAAGGCAAGTCGGCCCACCCGGTCTACCTGCAGATTCGCGACGGCAAGGCTGAACTGGTCGGTGCCGTCCACCTGTGGGGCAAATCAACCAATGAGACGGAAGACGCTATCCTGAACGAGTTTCATGGTGACGCCAAGATCGCCTGCATTGGGCCGGCTGGTGAAATCGGCGTGCATTTCGCCTGTATCGTGAATGATAAACACCGGGCCGCCGGCCGTAGCGGCGTCGGCATGGTGATGGGTAGCAAGAACCTCAAGGCGGTTGCCGTGCGCGGCACCGGCGGCGTCAAGGTCGCTAACCCGAAAGCTTATCGCGATGCGGCCCTGGAATCTTACAGCATGCTGAAAGAGAATCCGGTCACCGGTGAAGGTCTGGGCGCCCTGGGAACCGCGGTTCTGGTTAACATCATGAACCAGAGTGGTGGTTTGCCAACCCGCAACGCCCAGACGGGAACCTTCGAAGGAGCCGAAGCGATTTCAGGTGAGACCTTGGCCTCCAGTTACTTGAAACGCAACAAGAGCTGCATGGGTTGTATCATCAGCTGCGGTCGGGTGACCAAAATCTCCGATTCGCGCTACGGGGGCGATGGTGAAGGGCCCGAGTATGAGACGCTCTGGGCGATCGGTGCCGCCTGCGGCATCTCCGACCTGGCGGCGATTACCAAGGCCAACTATATCTGTAACGAGGCGGGCATGGACACCATCACCGCCGGCTCCACGATTGGCTGTGCCATGGAACTGTTCGAAAAAGGCCTGATCAGCGAAGAAGAAATCGGCATGTCATTGAATTTTGGCGAGGCCGACAATATGGTCAAGCTGATGGAGATGACCGCCAAGGGCGAAGGCTTCGGCAAGAAGATAGGTCTCGGCTCCTACCGCTTAGCCGATAGCTACGGTGTTCCCGAGTTGTCGATGTCGGTCAAGAAGCTGGAGTTCCCCGCTTATGATGCCCGCATGGTACAGGGCATGGGCCTGGAGTACGCTACCAGCAACCGTGGCGCCTGCCATGTCCGCGGCTACCTGATTTCGCCCGAGGTCCTTGGCTTGCCGGAGAAGCTTGATCCCGCGGCGACAGAAGGAAAGGCCGGTTGGCTGAAGATTTTCCAGGATTTCACCGCGGTTGTCGATTCGGCCGGAGTCTGTCTCTTTACGACCTTCGGCATCGGTGTGCCGCAGTTCACCAAGTTCTGCAACGCAGCGAACGGCACCAATATGAGTGACGAAGAGCTGCTTGAGGCCGGTGACCGTATTTACAACCTGGAGAGGGTCTTCAACCTCAAGGCGGGCATTGATCCTTCTCAGGACAAACTGCCGAAGCGGATGATCGAAGAGCCGTTACCTGACGGGCCGTCCAAGGGTGAGGTCTGCAAACTCGACCAGATGCTGCCCGACTATTACCAGGTGCGTGGCTGGGGCAGCGACGGGATTCCAACCGAGGAGAAGCTGCAGTCTCTCGGCCTCGCTTAAGTCTGTCGTGATTGATGCATAAGGGAGGAGCCAGCCAAGACTCCTCCCTGCTTTGAAATGGGGGCTGACATGGCAGAAGCTTTCGATTACGTAATTGTGGGCAACAGCGCGGCAGGCTTACAGGCGCTAAGCACGCTTCGTAAACATACGGCAGAGGCTTCCGTGGCGATCATCGACCGCGAGGACCTTCCCGCCTACTCCAGAGTAATAACTCCCTACTTTGTTGGCGGCAAGACCAGCCGTGACAACCTGTTCATCGTCAACCACGATTACTATCGGCGGGCCGGTGCCACAACCCTGTTTGGTCGTAACGTCGTTGCGCTCGATGCCGAAAACCATCAACTGGAGCTTGACGATGGCGGCCACGTAACCTTTGGCAAACTGCTTCTGGCAACGGGGGCCGAGGCACGCAAGCTGTCAATTGCCTCCGATCGCTCCAGCGTGCTGCGGCACATGACGGATGCGGAGAAACTGGTCGAGCTGATGCAGGGCGCCGAAAGCATTACGGCGATCGGCGCCGGCCTGGTCAGTCTGCCGTTACTCTCCCATGCTCCGGCGTCCGCCGAGAAGCACCTGGTGGTTGGCTCCAACCGCATCTTGAGCCGCATGGTGGATGCAGAAAGTTCAGAACTCCTCGAAGCACGTTTTGCCAAGCAGGGCTTGCAGATACACAAGCAGGATGACATTGTGGCGATCGAAGAGGGGGACCGGCTGCAACTGCAGCTGGCTTCGGGCGGTTGTCTTGTGAGTGACATGCTGATTGTGGGCAAGGGCGTGCAACCGAACAGCGCGCTGGCCCGACAGGCAGGGTTGCAGGTGAATTACGGCATACTGATCGATGATTACTGTCGAACCAGTCACGCTGATATCTACGCTGCGGGAGACTCAGCTGAAGGCAAAGATTTCATCACCGGCGAACCGGTCATTCAAGGCAACTGGATGACGGCTGTCGAACAGGGAGAGAACGCGGCTCTCAACATGCTGGCGATGGACTGCGCCTACGCAGGCAGCCTGAAAAACAACATCACCGAGGTGTTCGGTGTAGATGTTGCCGCAATTGGTGAGTGCCTGGCTGACAGCGCGCAAACTGTCCGCACTCACGATCCGTCCACTGGCCGTTTCCGCAAGGTTTTTCTCAATGATCAACAACAGGTGATCGGTGCGATCCTGATCGGAGAAACCAACGATTCGGGCCTCTATTACCACTGGATTCGCAACCAGATTATTTTCCCGGGTAAAGAGGTTTTGAGCGGCACCAATACATACGCCAGCTTCCAGAAGAGAATGGCATAGAGGTGACAGCGATGATACAGATCCAGTTTTTCAGCCTGATCAGGATGCTTTTAAAGCAGGAGGCCGCAGAAATCCCCTGGGAGGCAGGCGACACCGTGCAGAGTGTCCTGGAAAAAACCCAGGCGAAAATCGTGACGCCTTTTCTGCACAAACTGCTTGATGAACAGGGTGAGCCGCACACCGGAGCCATTATAATGGTTAATCGCAAGAACATCCTGCACCTGCAGGGTTTGCAGACTCCTGTTGCCGATAAAGATGTTCTGGCCTTCTTCCCCCCCGGCGCCGGAGGCTGATGTTGACAGATCGTTACGCCCGGCAGGTCCTCCACTGGGGAGCTGAGAAGCAAAAGATCATAGAAGAATCATCGTTACTGATCGCCGGAGTCGGTGGCTTGGGAGCGACGGTCAGTCAACTCCTGGTACGCGCTGGTATCGGTCGTCTCTTCCTGGTTGATGATGGTCGCCTCGACTGGCCTGATCTGAACCGCCAGACACTCTATGGTGAAAATGATGTCGGCCGGGCCAAGTTGCCCCTCGCCAAAGAACGCTTGAATCAAATCAACTCCGCAACCGAGATCGTTGAACTGCAAGGGCGAATTGATGAATTTTTCCAGGCTCCCACAGCGATCGATGGTGTGGCCGACTGCCTTGATAACTACCAAAGTCGTTTTGCTCTCTACAACGGCCTCGCAACGGGGACCTATTTTGTGCATGGTGGCCTCGACGGCGACCACGGGCAGCTTTTGACCCTTGTGGCCGGAGAGTCTCAAGCGTTCGGCACCATCTTTGCCGGTGCCGTCCAACCGCAGGGCAGCATTCCTGTAACTCCGGACAACGTAGTAATCATCGCCGGTCTGATGGCCAACGAACTCTTCAGCGTACTCTGGAAAACCCCGAAACTGCTCAACCGATGTCTCGTTATCAGCCTTGCGGACTTTCATATAAGCTTTCTTGATGTCTAGGCCGGAGACCAGATGAACACAGGTCAACCCAAAACAATCAAAAAAGAGATGGGGATTACCCATAAAGATTTTCATGATGAGCTTCCGAACCTGCTTGAAGGCATTCCTTATCATCTGTACCAAGACACCATCAGTTTTGAGCTTCGAGGCAAACGCGTCGAAGTAAATCTTGGTCTCGAAGAGGTTCGCAAGATAGGGCCCTCTGTAACCTTACCCGTGACAATCGTCACATTACGATTTTTTGCTTTTTCAGAAGAAGAGATGAGTGACTTTATCAGGCATTTCAATCTAAAATTCATGAAAGGTGGAGGCTAATCCTCTACCCTGACAGTATTCATTGCACTGATTTAATTCAAAACCAGGAGAGTTTAAAGTTGTTTTCCCTTCAAAAACTTGTCATCAGTATTTCTCTTTTATTATTTCTGACTTCTACAGGATTCGCTGTCGAGCACCTGCGCCTGGCAACAACAACCTCCACTGACAACTCCGGCCTGCTCGCAGAGCTTTTGCCTCCATTCGAAAGAGCCAATAACTGTCAAGTCGACGTGATTGCTGTAGGGACTGGCAAAGCTATCAAGCTCGGAGAAACCGGCGACGTTGACGTCATCATGGTCCACGCCCGCAGCAAGGAGGACAAGTTTGTCGCCGCCGGCTTTGGTGTTGACCGCCACGACGTAATGTACAACGATTTCGTCATTCTCGGCCCTGCAACTGACCCGGCGGGAGTCAAGGGGAACAACGATGCAGCTGAGGCGATGGTAAAAATCGCTCACAGCAAGAGCACCTTTGTTTCGCGAGGTGATGACTCGGGAACCCACACACGGGAAAAACAACTATGGCAAAAAGCGGGTGTAACACCCGTTGGAAGTTGGTATCTGGAGGCCGGTCGCGGTATGGGCGAAGTTATTGTGATGGCAAGCGAGCGTAATGGTTACACCTTGAGTGACCGCGGCACTTACATTGCCTATTCGGAAAAAACCCCCTTGCAGATCGTCTCTGAAGGAGACAAACGCCTCTTCAACCCCTATGGCGTCATTATGGTCAACCCCGCAAGGCACAAACATGTCAAGCTTGACCTTGCGAAGGATTTCCTCAACTACCTGACTTCAAGCCAGGCAAAGCAGTTGATCACTGGCTTCCGTAAAGGTGGCAAGCAACTCTTTTACATTGCCGATTAAGGGTCATCTTGGGATATTTAGGCGAATCACTACTGACAGCACTTGAGCTGATTATAAACTTTGATCGGGAGGTCCGGATAACCGCCTGGGTCTCCCTGTATACCTCCAGCTGTGCTATTGTGATCGCGGCGCTGCTGGGCGTGCCGACCGGCCTGTGGCTGGGTCTAAATCGGTTTCGTGGGCGTCAAATCCTGCTCGCCCTGCTCAACACCCTTATGGCACTGCCAACCGTGGTCGTCGGCCTGTTGCTGTTCGGTCTACTCAGCCGCCAGGGACCACTGGGCCCACTTGGGTTACTGTTCACGCCACTGGCGATGATCGTCGGACAGACAGTGCTAGCGACGCCGATCGTTGCCAACCTGGTGCTTGCGGCTGTTACAGGTGCCGACCAACGAATTATCAACACGGCCCTCACTCTCGGGGCCAGCCGATTTCAAGCAGCGATCCAGCTGTTGCGGGAAATACGCTTTGGTGTGATGGCTGCGGTAATCGCCGGTTTCGGGCGTGTGATCGCCGAAGTCGGCGTTGCAATGATGCTTGGTGGCAATATTCGTAACAGCACCCGAACCATGACGACAGCAATTGCCCTGGAGACCAGCAAAGGGGAATTCGCCTTCGGTCTGGCATTAGGGATGCTTTTGTTATCCGTCGCTTTACTGGTCAATCTTTTCCTGAATGTTCTGCAGCAGAGGTGAACCAATGCCACCGGTGGTCTCGTTTAATAATATCCTGGTGACACAAGGCGACAGCTTCAAACTGTCGGTTGGGCATCTCGCCTTACAGCCAGGTTTAATTTATGCATTGACCGGAGCCAACGGTTCCGGCAAAAGCACCCTGCTTCGCGTCATGGCGCTATTGACCCCACCGTACGAAGGGACGATCGAATTCTCTGGCAACAAGACACACAATTCCGCACAGCAACGGCAAAAGGTCACCCTGGTGGAACAGTCTCCTTATCTCTTCAAGGGAAAGGTGATTGACAATTTAAGCTATGGCCTAAAACTTCGTGGTATTGACAGTAACGAACGAAGCCGTCGTATCAAGACAACCCTGGCAAATGTCGGCCTCGAGGGGTTCGAACAGCGCCAGGCGAAAGAGCTTTCCGGTGGCGAAATACAGAGAGTGGCTCTGGCGCGTGCGCTGGCTCTCAAACCGGAGTTACTGCTTCTCGATGAGCCTACTGCAAATATCGACAGCAGCAGCCTCCAAGGCTACGAGTCCCTGCTCAGAGACCTGCCTAAATACGGTGTGACCGTGGTTTTTTCTACCCATGACCCGTCCCAATCGCAGCGACTTGGCGACCAGGTGTTGCGCCTGGAAAATGGCAGATTATTAAACAGCCCCCAGCAGAGACTGGATGAACGGAGCAATCTGTATGGCACTTAGTTTTGAATCTGCAAGATCAATGATTCTGGAAAAGATGACCACACTACCGTGTGAGTCGGCATCATTACTGGACATCGTCGGACGAGTCCTTGCTGCAGATATTCGCGCGCCCTGGGATCTGCCGCGCTGGAACAATTCGGCCATGGATGGCTTTGCTGTCAGGGCAGAGGATTGCTTTTCTGGCCAGGCACTCACAATAGACGGTTATCTTCCGGCAGGCAGCAGTGCCAGAGGGATCTCTGTCGAGCCAGGTAGTGCGGTCAGGATCATGACCGGGGCTCCTGCTCCGGCGGGCTGCGATGCGATTGTGCCGATTGAAGAAACTGAAGAGAAGGACGGTAAGCTTATCATCACTGGCCAGGTCAAACCTGGCGATCATCTTCGCCTTCAGGGTGAGGATGTACCCCAGGGTGAACTGGTCATTTCTGCCGGCACGATTTTGCGGCCGGCGGAAATCAACATGCTGGCTTCATTCGGCTACCAGAGCGTCACCGTCATCCGCCGTGCCAAGGTCGCGATTCTGTCGACCGGTGATGAGCTGGTGGAACCGGGAGAAGACGTTGGTCCGGGTCAGATTATCAACAGCAATGACTATTCTATTGCAGCTGCGGTCAGTGAGCTTGGTGGTGAGCCAATCCTCCTCGGCATTGCCCGCGATGACCGAGAAAGCCTCATCGCTAAGTTGACTGCGGGGTTACAGGCTGATGCCCTGATCACAACGGCGGGTGTGTCGATGGGGGATCGCGACCTGGTCTGTGAAGTACTGCAAGAGCTGGAAGTTGAACGCCAGTTCTGGAAAGTTGACATCAAACCCGGACGCCCAACCGCTTTTGGTCTTAAGGGGTCAACGCCGGTCTTCTCCCTGCCTGGCAACCCGGTCTCGAGTATGGTTACATTTGAGGAATTTGTCAGGCCCGCACTCTTGAAGATGATGGGTCATCAGCATGTGATCAAGCCGTTCATCAAGGCTGTCATGAAAGAGGCGATAAAAAAGAAACCGGGACGCGTTCAATTCTTGCGAGTACGCATAGCAAAAAACGGCGGGCTGCTGCTTGCGACGAGTTCCGGCGACCAGAATACCGGCATTTTAAGCACCCTGTTGCGGTCCAATGGAATTGCGGTTCTGCCTGCTGACCAGGAGCAGATTCAAGTTGGTGAAGAAGTGAACATTCATTTGATTGCGGCTATTGATGATCTTTGAATCAAGTCAGGCAAGAGCTAAAGGACCGTTTCATTCTTGTTCGAGACCGGAGGAGATGAATGTCTTTTTTGAATTCATTGCCTGAGAATACTCCCAGGCGCCTAACCAAGGTGATTGTCAGGACAATACACCTGGTCGCGATTGCCGGTTTTTTCGGCAACGCCATGACGGGCAGTTACGAAACAATTTATATAACCATGACTATCGTTTCAGGGGCGGTGCTGACTTTTATGGAAGCCTCCTCTGGCTGGGTCTGGTTTGTTCAACTCCGAGGCATATCCCTGTATCTCAAGTTACTGCTTCTGTTGCTTATCCACATGTACCCAAACACAACGATCCCTGGCCTAATTGCCGTCATTGCACTTTCCGGGTTCATCTCTCATGCACCGAGCTGGATCAGATACTTTTCGCTACAGCATTGGCAGGTCGTACATTCCAAGGAGGACCTTTCAGGCTAAAACGCAGGCGACATTCGGGCGTTGAGGGCAATTGTTAAAACAAGACCTCAAACGATTTAAGAGTGATTGTGAAGAATGGGTGCTTCAACTAGTCTTTCTCTGAAAATTGTGTCAATATCCTGCCCCGCCGCAAAGCGGGGCTTTTTATTTTTTGCCTCGCCTATCAATCAGAGAGTAGTGCGCTACAATTAATCATCAAATGACACCATGAAATGGAGCACATAATGAATAATCTTCCTTTGCCAGGCACACGGCTTGGCACTTTTCTCGTAGAGCAGAACCTGCCCGTTGCTGAATTAAACCTGACCGCTATTCGTTTGAAGCACGAACCGACCGGCGCGAGGATGCTTCACATGGCTTGCGACGACCCGAACAATGTCTTTGCCGTTGGCTTCCGCACGCCGCCACCCGATTCAACCGGGGTAGCCCACATTCTTGAGCACACAGTCCTCTGTGGCTCAGAGAAATATCCGGTGCGCGATCCTTTTTTTGCCATGATCAAGCGCAGCCTCAACACTTTTATGAACGCCATGACGGCTGCCGACTGGACGCTTTATCCAGTGGCCAGTATGAACCGTAAAGACTTCTACAACCTGATGGGCATTTACCTCGACGCCACCTTCTTCCCTACCCTGCGGGAACAGGACTTTCTGCAGGAAGGGCATCGGCTCGACTTTGCCGACGAGAATGACCCGGACAGCCTGATGATCAAAGGCGTGGTTTTTAATGAGATGAAGGGCGCCATGGCCGACCCTTCATCGCTGCTGGGACGGCGTCTCAATGCAGCGCTTTTCCCCACGACCTGCTACGGCAAGAATTCCGGCGGCGAGCCACTCGATATCCCGGAACTGAGTTGGCAAGAATTACGCGCCTTCCACAAAAGCTATTATCATCCCAGTAACAGCTGGATCTTCACCTACGGCAACCTGCCCCTTGAAGAACATCTTCGACAGATCGAGGAACTGGCCCTAAGTCGTTTCAAGCAGCAGGACGTTACCAGCGAGATTCCGCTGGAGACACGCCTGACGGCCCCAACCCAGAGCACACAGACTTTCCCTGTCGGCCCCGACGACGAACTGCAACAGCGCTGCATGGTGCAGATGGCGTGGCTGACCTGCCCGATCGAAGACACTTTTGAACGGGCAGCCACCGGCATCCTGGCCAACCTGCTGCTTGGCAACCCGGCAGCGCCTCTCTACCAGGCGTTGATCGAGTCGGGGCTGGGACGCAACCTCTCACCCGGCACCGGCTATCACGATGACTATCGTGACACCTTTCTCTCAGCAGGCCTGCAGGGGACAGATCCCGAGCGCCTGGCAGAGATCGAAGCCCTGATTCTCGACACCCTGCGTAAAGTTGAGAAAGATGGCTTCCCGCAGGAACGCATCGACGCAACTTTGCACCAATATGAGTTTGCCAACCGGGAAGTCACGGGAGACCAATACCCTTACGGGCTGGGACTGATGATGCGGCTGTTCGGTCCCTGGCTGCATGCCGACGATCCTTTCAGCACGCTGATGATTGGCCAGAACCTCGAACGACTCAGAACGGCAACGGCCGACCCGAAGTTTTTCCCAAAAATGATTCGCCGTCATTTGCTCGACAACCCGCACCGCGTTACGCTCCTGCTGCGACCAGACACCGAGCATGCTCATCGCGAAGAGCAGGCCTTTGCTAATCATCTGGAGAAAATTCGAGAGAGCCTTGACGAGGCAAAAATCGCTGACATCAAAGCCCAAAATATTGCCTTGAAGGAAAGTCAGGAGACCCCTGACGACACCAGCTGTCTGCCCATCCTCGAGTTGACAGACATCGAACGGGAAGAGCAGAAGACAACTTTCAAAAAGCAAACAGATTCAATCTGCGACACCTTCTGGTTTACCCAGCCAACGAATGGCATCACCAATCTGGTCATGCAGTTTAACACCAGCACTCTGCCCCCTGCCCTGCGTCCTTACCTGCCGATTTTCTGTGCCTTAATGCCTCAGATCGGCGCGGCGGGTCATGACTACCTGGCCATGTCCCGACGTATTAGCGCCGCTACGGGTGGCGTCCGCTTCGGTCCAAACCTGTTGGAGAGTCCTCTCGACCTCGACAGCATGCGTTCCGTAGTGGAGCTCAAAGGTAAATGCCTGGATCGCAATCAGACCACCCTGTGTGAAATTCTGACCGACATCTTGACCGCTCCGGACTTTAGCGACCTCGAGCGTATACGCACGGTAATCGGCCAGATCAGGGCCTCGATGGAGAACTCGATCCCCGGGGCAGGCCATTCCTTCGCCGCGCGTGCCGCAGCAGCCACTCTCACACCGACCGCAAGCTTGCGCGAAGAGTGGAGCGGCATGACTCAAGTGCAGACAATCCAGCAGGCCAGCACTCTGGATGATGCAGGCCTTGCCGAACTCGCGCAGACCTTCAAAGAGATAGCATCCTGCCTGTTTGTTTCAAACCATGCAGCAGTCGCCATCACAGCAGAAGAACTTGCGCAACAAAGCATTCAAAAGCCTTTAGCAGGTTTGTTGGCAGCCCTGCCTGAAAGGACCACCGAAGAATCTCAGGCAACAATAACTTTCAACGCTCAACCTGGCGTCACCGGTTGGCAGCACAACCTGCCGGTGGCTTATGTCTCTCGTGTTTTTCGTACCGTGCCCTACACACACCCTGATGCGCCGGCTCTGATGGTACTGGCGAAGCTGTTGCGTGCAGACTTCCTGCATCGTGAAGTTCGTGAGAAAGGCGGCGCATACGGCGGCATGGCCGGGTACAACGCAGGTGGAGGCCTCTTCTCCATGCTCTCCTATCGCGACCCTCACCTCGAGCGAACTCTTGATGTCTACGAAGAAGGTATTGAGTGGGCCTGCAAGGGAGGTTTCAGTGACGAGATGATCAATGAATCGATCCTGACGGCATTCGCCGAACTGGACCGCCCTCTTTCTCCTGGCAGTCGGGGATACCGTGAATTTATCCATCAACAGCAGGGCGTTAACCACGACATGCTGCAAAGCTTCCGCAACGGCATCCTCGCTGTGAAGCAGGAGCAGTTGGCCCATGTTGCACAAACCTACCTGAAGCAGGCATTTCACTCCAGTTCGGTGGGCGTACTTGCCGGCGAGGAAATGTTCAATAAAGCACAGGTGAGACTCAAGCAAATGGACATGCAGATGAAACGACTGGGGAGTCTATAGTTCGAGTAAGCTTCAGGACGCTTGAGGGTTTAATTCCGGTGACAGAATACCATTGTGTCACCGGAATTACCTGTTATTGCGTCTTTACTAGCTTTTTTGGGCATCTTTGCGTTAAATTCCTGTACTGACTTGTCATTGCAAACGCTAAAGCACCCATAAACACACGGCTGACGAGAACGATCATGATGATGAAAAATCTTAAGAACCAGTTCGCAAGTGACAATTACGCCGGGATTTGCCCGGAAGCCATGCAGGCGCTGCAGCAAGCCAACAGCGGTTATTCGACCAGCTACGGCGATGACCCCTGGACAGCTAAAGCCTGTGATGCTCTCCGTGAGTTCTTTGCAACAGATTGTGAAATCTTCTTTGCTTTCAACGGCACCGCAGCCAATTCGCTGGCCCTGGCCTCAATGTGCCAGTCGTACCACAGTGTCATCTGCCATGAGATGGCTCACGTTGAAACCGACGAATGTGGTGCCATCGAATTCTTTTCCAACGGCACCAAACTTTTAACGGTTGGAGGAGACAATGGTAAGGTTGACCTGAACGAAGTTGAACACACCGTCAAGAGACGTACCGACATTCATTACCCCAAGCCCCAGGTCCTCTCGATCACCCAGTCCACAGAGCTGGGCACCCTCTATACGCCTGAGGAACTGGTCGAGATCCACGGTCTGACCAAGCGGCTCAACCTCAAACTGCACATGGATGGTGCGCGCTTTGCGAACGCAGTAGCGGCACTTCAGGTTCACCCGAAAGAGCTGACCTGGCGGGCCGGGGTCGATGTGCTGACCTTCGGCGGCACCAAGTGCGGTATGCCGATGGGGGAAGCGGTGGTCTTTTTCAACAAAAAGCTCGCCTACGAATTTGAATACCGATGCAAACAGGCCGGACAACTGGCTTCCAAGATGCGTTATCTTTCCGCCCCCTGGCTTGGTTTGTTGCAAAACAACACCATGCTCAAGCATGCCGGCCATGCCAACGCCTGCGCACGCAAACTGGCCAGAGAACTCTCGAAGATCTCCGGTGTGAGCCTTGTCAATCCCACCGAAGCGAATGCAGTCTTTGCCGAAATGCCAGAGGAAATGATTGCCAAGCTAAGAGACAAAGGTTGGATCTTCTACACCTTCATTGGCTCAGGCCATTGCCGCTTCATGTGCTCCTGGGCAACCACTGAAGAAGATATAGCTAACCTTGTGAGCGATATTCAGGCTCTTATAGCGTAAGTTTAAAACATAGCATCGCACCTCAAGCATAAGACAAAATCGATTCAAACCATTGGTTAACGCAAAGGCGCCAAGACGCAGAGAGTAAAGCTTAATATAGAGACATGTCCCTAAGCTTAGGCGCTTTCCCTCTGCGTTTTTTGCGACTTAGCGCCTTTGCGTTAAAGATTTTTTTTAATTATAAGCAGGCAAAACCTAACTTATTCAATAACGGCTCAAATGACTGAAACACAAAACCAGCATCATTTCGAAGCCTTGACGCCCAGTCTCATCATGGATGCCGTCGAGAGTTGCGGCTTTCTTTGCGATTGCCGCACTTTTGCCTTAAACAGCTACGAGAACCGCGTTTACCAGGTGGGTATCGAAGAGGGGAGCCCACTGATCGCCAAGTTCTACCGACCAAAACGTTGGAGTGACGAGCAGATTCTAGAAGAGCACCAATTCTGTTTTGAGCTGGTAGAGCATGAGCTGCCGGTCGTCGCCCCAATGCTTAACGAGCGCGGTGAAAGTCTTTTTCATTTCGGCGACTTCCGTTTTTCCCTTTATCCGCGCCAGGGCGGGCACGCACCGGAGTTCGATGATCTCGACAATCTGCTGATCATGGGCCGCACAATCGGCCGCATGCACGCCATCGCCGCCACAAAACCTTTTCAGCATCGACCCCGACTCGACAGTGCAAGCTTCGGTCACGCTTCGGTGGCATTGATCAGTGAGAAGTTCATCATACCCGAGTACAAGGCCAATTACGACGCACTGAGCCATGACTTGCTGCAGAGTATTGATGAGCTGATCGCCGGGGCCGGCGACACGCCATTCATCCGTACTCACGGCGACTGCCATGCGGGCAATGTTTTGTGGCGCGACCAGGCGCCTCACTTTGTCGATTTTGATGATGCCAGGACAGCGCCGGCAATTCAGGATATCTGGATGATGCTTTCAGGGGATCGTTCGCGCCAGACCGCACAATTGGCAGAGATTGTTGAAGGCTACAACGAGTTTTACGATTTTCGGCCGAGCGAATTACGCCTTGTTGAAGCGCTTCGAGCACTGCGCATTCTGCACTATTGCGCCTGGCTGGCAAGGCGCTGGGATGACCCGGCCTTCCCCCACCACTTCCCCTGGTTCAACACCGTCAACTACTGGGGCGAACATATCCTGCAGTTGCGAGAGCAGATCGCCGCATTAAACGAATTACCCCTGGAAACCAATTAATCGAGTTTCTCTCTTTTTGCTTTTCCACACCTCGAAGCACGCACCGCGGCCTTTAAGCCTGCCGGATAATCTCGACCAGCAATTCAGTGACATGAACCATGTCGGCAACCGCAACCGACTCGTCATGGGTGTGAACGCCCGTCATCCCGGTCGCTAGGATGATCATCTCGATGCCATGACCGTTGAAGATATTGGCATCACTCCCGCCGCCCCCCAGACGAATCTTCAGATCCTGCCCTAAAGCCTCCGCGGCGTTACGGGCCAATGTCACCACCGGGGCTTTTTCATCAACAGACATACTTGGGAAATCAGACCGAACCTCGACATGAATTTCCGGGCGTACACGCTTGCCGTCGATTTCACGTGTCATCTCATCGGCGGCCGCTTTAAAACATGAGAGCATATGCTCGGTTTGCTCTTGAAGTTTAACTGGATCATGACTGCGAGCCTCTCCGACAATGGAAACCTTCTGCGGCACGATATTGCGGGCGACACCACCCTCGATGACACCAATATTGGCGGTTGTTTCATAATCTATGCGTCCGAGGCGCATCTGGCTGATCGCGAGGGAGGCGGTTTGAATGGCTGAGACTCCACGTTCAGGCACCATACCGGCATGGGAAGCAAGCCCCTCTATCTCTATCTGGATGTGATTCGCACCAGGGGCCTGCAGAACCATCATCTCGACGCCCTCAGTATCGAGGGCATAGCCGTAGCGCGCCTGGACCATACTGTAATCAAAATGCTTCGCCCCCACCAGGCCGATCTCTTCAGCGATCGTCACCACCACCTCAATAGGCCCATGGAGGATATCCTGCTCGTTGACAACCTCGAGAGCTTCTATGAGTTCGGCAATTCCGGCCTTGTCGTCAGCACCGAGGATGGTATCGCCGGCGCTGTAGAAAACCCCGTCACGTAACACCGGTTCGACCTGACCTCCCGGCTCAACCGTATCCATGTGAACAGAAAAGAGCAGCGGTTCGACCTGTTTGCCGTTACCAGGAAAGTTTGCCACCAGGTTGCCTACTTCACCGCCAGTTGCAGTCGCCGCAGCGTCAAAACGGATCTCAGAACCGAGGCGCCGCAGGCGTTCGGCCAGGTAACTGGCAATCGAACTTTCATGTAAGGGCGGGCTGTTAATGGCTGCCAAGCGGGCAAATTCTTCACTCAGGCGTTGCTGGTCAATCATAGGAAACTCCTCAAAAAACAGACACAGGTCTGTTTGGATAGATCTAGATTTTCAGATTTTGCAAGCAACACCATCATCACATATTGCAATCAACAAAACAAACCACTAAACGCACCTCAAAAGTAAAAACGAATGGGGACAGGGTATAGATTTATAGACAAATCTGTTATGACCCTGCTAGTATAAATAAATTTTGTTTTTCGGGAAGTTAACGTTTTCATCCCGGTAGGAAGAGACCCTTGGATTTCGATTTTCACCCGCCCAAACATTCCATGACCAGGCGTCGCAAGAAGGCTCCAAAGTTACGTATCTGGTTGCTGCTTGCCCTGATAACCCTGTTGCTCGTTCCGCTTTTTTTGCGCCCGACGGTTACCAGTACCGAAGCAAACACAGCAGCGCCTGAGGCAGCTCCACCTCCGCCCCCCGTTCCTGAGATTCGCAAAGAGATCATCTCCGGGACAATCGCCTCTGGTGATACGATTTCAGGCCTGCTGGGAGGATACTTTTCAGCGGCTGAAATTCACACGTTGAATAAACAGTGCAAACCGGTCTTTCCACTCTCACGCCTCAGCGCAGGGCAACCCTACCGCCTTTGTCTGAGCGACGATGATTTCGAACGCTTCGAATACGACATAGATCGCGATGAGCAACTCATCATCTCGCGTGAAGCAGAAACCTTCTCTATCGAGAAAATTCCGATCCCCTACACGACAGACACAGCTCGTGTCCGTGGAGTCATCGAAAGCAGCCTCTTTGAAGCGGTGACCGCCACCGGTGAGAGTGAGGTGCTGGCGATGAACCTTGCTGACATTTTTGCCTGGGATATCGACTTCATCCTCGACATCCGTAAAGGAGACTCATTCCAGGCGCTGGTGGAAAAACGTTATCGCGAAGGTCAGCCGGCAGGCTATGGCCGCATTTTGGCAGCAGAGTTCACCAACCAGGGCACCACCTTCCAGGCCTTTCTATACAAGGACGGCGACAGACGCCTTGACTACTACGACGCCGAAGGCCGGAGTTTGCGCAAAGCTTTCCTCAAAGCGCCGCTCTCTTTCTCCCGTATCTCCTCGGGATTTACCATGCGTCGCTTCCACCCGATCACAAAGACCTGGAAATCTCATCCGGCCATCGATTACGCTGCTCCGCGAGGGACCCCGATCAAAAGTGTTGGCGATGGCGTCATCATCAAGAAAGGTTACACCCGCGGCAACGGTAATTATGTTAAGATCCGCCACAACAGCAGCTATGAAACCATCTATCTGCACATGAAAGGCTTCGCCAAGGGCATCGCAAAAGGCAAGCGGGTCGCTCAGGGTCAACGGATAGGCTATGTCGGCAGCACCGGTCTGGCCACAGGACCTCACCTCTGTTTCCGCATGTATAAAAATGGTGCTCCGGTCAATCCTAATCGGGTGAAAGCCCCTGCGACCAAGCCGATCTCCGGGGCCAGTCGGGCAGAGTTTGATATTCTTGCGGCAAAGCTCATGGCCGAGTTAACTGATCAGGCACCAGTCAAGACTGCCAGCGCACAGCAGGCAGAGGACCCTGTAAAAGACTAATTCCAGATAAGGGACACATCATGGCCGAAAAACTTGGCGAGTTACTGATCAAGAAGAACCTGTTGACCCAGGCGCAGCTCGAAGAAGCGCTGCAAGCCCAGGTCATTTTCGGCGGTAAGCTTGGGACAGTCCTCATCGAAATGGGACTGATCACAGAAGATATCCTGGCCGAGATTCTGGGTCAGCTCATCAACATCCCCTGTGCAAAACCCGGACAACTGCAAAACATCCCCGATAACGTCATAAAAATCATCAGCCCGGAACTGGCTGAGAAGCATAAGGTCATGCCAGTTTCTGTCATTGGCAAAAAATTGACCCTGGCCATGGCCGACCCGCGCAACCTGCAGTCGATCGACGAGATCTCCTTTCGTACTGGCTACATCGTGATGCCGATCCTGGCTCTCGAAGTTCGCCTGGTCTTTGCCCTGGAAAATTACTACGGCGTCAAGCGCACCATGCGCTATATAGCGCCGCCGAAACAGGTGCGCGAAGAGCTGAACCAGCTCCACGTTTTGGAAACTGCGGACGGCCCGATTGAAGCCCGTGATACAGATGAAGAGCTGGGGACACTCGGATCCGAACACATCTATGAGAAACCGGCAGCCGAACCAGCGCAGCCTGTGGCAGCCCCGGAAGTCGTGGAAGACGAGATCGAGGAGTTGGATGACGACGACCTGATCGAAGAGCTGGAAGATGAAGAGATTACGCTGGCGACGACAGCCCAGACCCTGATTGGCATCACCGATCGTAACGATGTCGCCGATGCGGTTATCGCCTATCTCGGGGCCAACTACTCACGGGCGGCCCTGTTCATGGTCGTAGCCGGGCAAGTAACCGGGTGGCGATCTGCAAAAGGTGGGCAACCGATTCCAGGCTTTGAGCAGTTTCAGCTACCACTCTCAGAGCCATCGGTTCTGAAAACCGCTGTTGAAAGCAACAGCTTCTTCCTCGGCCCCGTGCCACAGAGTGGCGCGAACCTGGCGCTGACAACCTTTCTGGGCAAGCCAGCCCCCCAGTCAGCACTGCTGATGCCTATGAGCATGCTGGGCCGCGTTGTCGGACTGATCTACGTTGACGACCCCAAAGCAGACTTGTCTTTAGCAGTCGTGGATGTCCAACAGCTCTCCAGCAAAGCATTAATGGCCTTTGAGGTCCTCATACTGCACAACAAGATTCTCAGAGTTTGAACTACCTCGTCCACCTTTATCTCTCCGGATCGGATCCAGAGATTCAACTTGGCGGCCTGATGGGTGACTTTGTCAAAGGCCGCATCCCTACAGATTATCCCGAAAAAATCGCTCTGGGTTTACACCTGCATCGTCGGATCGACAGCCTCGCTCAGAACAGTCCACACACACGTCGTAGTCGTCAAAGACTTGACCCAAAGTTCGGTCACGGTCGCGGCATCATCGTCGACATTTTCTACGATCACTTTCTCGCAGCAAACTGGCGCGACTATTCTCCTGTTCCCCTGGAAAGCTACGCAGCAGATTTCTACACACTGCTGCAAAGCTCTCATCGGCAACTACCAGAAGGTTTAAAGCAAATAGCCCCACGCATGATTGAATACAACTGGCTGGTTTCTTATCAACACCGCGAGGTGGTCGGCAAGGCTCTACACAGGATCGCCCGACGCCTGAGCAGACCCCTGCCCCTCGCCGAAGGCGTTGATGAACTTGTCGCTCACGAAGGCTCGTTGCTGGAGGACTTTGCAGGGTTCCTGCATGAAGCAACACTTTTTGTGCAAGAGGATTTTGATATTAAGGTGAAATAAGTCGCGCAGGGTCAACCAGTCATGATCTGGCGTACACCGTCTGCAATAAACTGGATTGCCAGCGCAGCAAGGATCACCCCAAGCAGACGGCGCAGGATATCGTCACCGGTTCGACCTATCAAGTCTTTGACCCGGTTTGCCGAGGAGAGCGCCAGGTAGGTGAGCAGGTAGATGACCAGAACTGCGATCACCAGGGAAAGACTCCCCGAAACTGACTGTGTTTGAGAAAAGAGTAGAATCGTTACGGTCAGACAACCGGGACCGGACAACAACGGAATCGACATCGGGAAGACTGAGATATCAACCTCTTCGCCACTCTCCCACTTCTTGCCGGTTTCCCCCTTGGTCACCATGTTGAACGCTGTAATGAAGAGCAGCAGTCCGCCGGACACCCGTAAAGCCTCGATGCTGATACCGAGTTTGGTCAGCAGTGCCTGACCGAAGAAGGCAGAGACCAGCACGATCGCCGCCGCAATCAGCGTCGAACGCAACGCCATGCGCTTTGCATAAGCCCGCTCACACCCCGTGGTCAAACCATGAAAGATCAGCGCAGTACCGATCGGATCGATGACAACAAAATAAGATGTCAGGGCATGTAAAAAGATATCAGTGAACATCTCTGTTCCAGTCTTGATGAAAAAATTAAGGCGACAGGTCTGTGATCGTTTCTACCCCAGGCCTGCCGGGGTGTCAACGTAAAGGGCTTATACGTGGAGGGACACAACAGGCTGCTATGGCGTCCCTCTTAAGTTATGGAGGAGCGATCAAAGATAAAGGATCAGGAAGAAAACGGGAATGACTACCCCGATACCTGTCAATACGAGCCCCCGCCTTAGAGTCTTGCGGCGAAGCATAAAGAGACCGCTGATGGCCAGAAATGCAAGGGCGACAGCGTAAAGGTCAGCGAACCAGGTCCAGGCTTTTTTCGGATGGTTGAGGTGCAGGAAATTCATCTCGCGCAGAACGGGCCGGGGGATGGCACGATCATGAACAACTTGACCGCTCGGCAGGTCGACCGTAATCGAACGCCCTTCGACAAAGAGCTGCAGGCTGTTTCGGTCAGGCCGGTAGCTGCTTTCAAGTTTGCCCGGTTCACCGAGGCGCGCAAGGATCGTAAGCGCGGTTGCGGCGTCCGCAGGGTTGCCGACAACCGGGCCGATATTGGTTTCGACCCGCTCTACACTGTAACTCGGGTTCCACTCTTTGATATGATTGACGGCCACGCCGGAGATGGCGTAGAGCAGGGTCAATCCGATACAGAGAAAACCGATATCACGGTGCAGTAGGTAATTCCAGCGCCGCCAACTCATGCTTATCTAAACACCATCAATCGAGGCACCGAGACCACGAATACGCAAGACAGTTTCACCGGAAGTCACCGAGGCAGGATCAAAATCAATGCCCTTCTCTTCCGCATGATGTTTGCGCCGCTTGATGACTTCCTCACGGGTCAACTCCATACTCTCCACGACCCCCTCAACAGTCGCTACCTTGCCGCGAGCTTCCATCGGGAAGACGATCTCGCCATCGGTTACCTTAATACGGATTTTCTCAAAATCACGGTCGCCTGCCAGATAGATCCAGCAGCCCCTTGTGCTGCATACGTCGATGACCAGTCCGGAGACTTTGACTTTTTTACCAACATAATCTGCTGGGGCATCAAGGATCGCGGAGATCGCCGTCTCTTCGGACAGGGTGACGCCATTGCCGAAATCTTTGGCAAAAGCAGTGACCGGGGACAAGATGGCTACAAGCAGAAAGGTGATCAGGAAAGTACGCATGATTTGCTCCTTAGAGGGAATGGACAACGGAACGCATCATACTTTTTGAATGTATTGCAAGTCAACACACAAAAACACCGCGCCAATACAATCATTTAATGCACCATTAAATACAGGTGTTTACGGATGATGAGGTAGGTGCGTCAGGAAGGAATCGGCCACTCCGTCTGGTATCCAGGCGGGAAAAAGGTCTCCCTGGTCCGGTTGAAATAGCCGTACTGCAGGCTGGGGAAGCGTGCCTTATGCATTTTAAGCATTTCAACCATGCCAATGCCCTTGCCTGTCACTTGCAGCGAATCAAGATAGAGTACCGGGTCAAGGCTTAAGTTACGCATCTGGATCATATCAACACCAACCAGGTCAATCAGCTCACCCATGGCCTCAACCTCATCCTCGCGATCGGTCACACCAGGAAAGACCAGGTAATTGAGCATCAGGTAAAGACCGGCCGCTTTAGCCCGTTTCAGGGATTCAACCACATCGGCAAAACAATAACCACATGGCCGGTAATAGGCGTTGTAGAGATGTTCCTGAGCCGAGTTGAGTGAGACACGGATCGATTCCACGCCGGCAGCGGCTAGATTATCGATGGCATCAGGTAAAGAAGCGTTGCTGTTAAAATTGATCGTACCGCGTTCTGTCTGACGGCGCATTTCACGCACCGCTTGGCTGATCACATCCGACTGCATGATCGGGTCACCTTCACAGCCCTGGCCGAAAGAAACGATTGCATTCTTTGCTTCTTTGAGGTGCGGCACCGCCACTTCACAAAGCTCTTTAACGGTAGGGACGAAGGTCAGACGCTCCTGACTGGAAGGACAACAGTCTGATTCCTGTTTGGAGATACAACCAACGCAACGGGAATTGCATGTAGGCGAAGTCGGCAGCGGCGCTTCCCAACGGCGGAAGAAAAGATTCTTGGCGGCAAAACAATGGTAATCGAGAGCACAGCGCGAGAGCTGTTCCAGCAGGCGATTGTCCGGGCTGTCTTGCAGGGTCTTGTTCACCAGGGGAACGAGCTTACGATCATCGAAGTGATCAGGTCGCCACTGGTTGTTGCGATCGACCTGGACACCGGCTACGTAGAAACGCTCTTCCTCAAGGCACCAACCGACCGCGGTGTAAGACCAGAGCGGCAAGGTCTGTTCCTTACGTCGGTAATCAGCTGCAGGCAGCAAGGTGCGGGTATAGCCAGGAGTCAGAAAAGCCGAAACCGCCTGAATAGGACCTCCGCTCCATTGCTTGGGTAGGCGATCAGCCGTCAGCTGCTTGCCACTGCGACGGTCGAAACCGATCGGCGGTGTCTGCGGTATGGTGAAGAGACGGCTGCCTTCGGGCATGGGGATCAGCTCATCGATGCGCGGTCGCACCGCTTCCGTACCGCTGATGCCGGCAAGTAGCAGATCTGGATGCTCGAAGACCTCGCCACTCTCATCGGCGACCACTGCCAGTATGGTTTTACCTTTTGCCACGCGCCGTTCCTTTAGTTTTCTAATCCTAGTTTACAGGACATAACCCCACGGGGAGATCCGTGCCTTGTTTGACTCTTCCGGTAAAGGGATAGTCCCTGAACTGGTGCAGTTCCAAATTACCACAGGCAACTTGAGGAAAACAATTTATCGTTCATGGTTTTGCCAAGCCACCGACATTACAGCCTTTCAAACCACGATCTTATTTTACATTATTTTACAGTAGAATATTTTTTAAAAAAAACACCTTGACACCGTTATTCATTTAATGTATTCCTTACCGAAATACTCAACAACAGGAGACAATCATGCAGTCACTCAGAAAACTCATCTCGCTCACCATTTTACTTCTAGCCGCTCTCCCAGCACTGGCAAGCGCAGGTCTGGGAGATTACTTTGTACAAACAGACTGGCTGGCCGAGAACCGTTCGAAAGTCGTCATTCTCGACGCTCGTCAGACCCCGCTCTTCATCCTGGGGCACATTGAGGGAGCCCATCACCTTCCTCGCAGTGGCTTTCTCGACAAGCGCGACGGCGTTAAGAGCCTGGTTCCTACCACCACCGCTTTCGAGACCCTGATGCAGGAATTCGGCATTACCCCCGAGACCACAGTGGTCACTTATGCCGAAGACGGCAACCCTTATGCAGCACGCCTCGCCTGGACCTTGCGCTACCATGGGCACAACAAGGTACTGGTTCTCGATGGCGGTTATGAAAAATGGTCCAAAGAGGGACATCCGACAACTTTACTACCAACAGCGGCGGCAATACCGAGCAGCTACCGCGTCTCAACGCCGGGTCAAGCACGCGCCGAAGCCGACTACGTGTTGACCCAGCTTGGCAATACCTCGGTCGTCATCTGGGATACCCGCACACCTGAAGAATATGACGGTACAAAGGTGCGCGCTGATCGTGGCGGCCATATCCCCGGCGCGACTCATCTTAACTGGACAAAGTTGCAACACGAAGTCGATGGCGTTAAAGTCTTAAAAAGTGAGAGTGAGATTCGCCAACTGCTCGCAAAACATGGCATCACCTCTGGTCAGGAGGTCATCGCCCATTGCCAGACCGGCATCCGTTCATCTTATGCAACTCTGGTGTTACAAGGATTAGGCTACTCCGAGGTCAAGAACTACGATGGCTCATGGATTGAATGGGCGAACAACGCGACCCTGCCAATTATAGAAAATGCAGAGACACCCAGGCAGGATGAAGTTGCCTTGCTTCGTAACTGAATAGAGGCTTTGTTCTCCTGAGTTGAAAAAAATGTCCCCATCCGGGCTACCGGATGGGGACACTAGTATCCGGCGCATAATTATGATTATACTGTCGTTCACAAAATTATACGGGAGACTTCTATGTCGACAATCAACCGCTTCAAAAACCGCCTGATCGCCAAGGTGATTACCCGCTACCCGGGCCTCGCCCAACGCTTCATCACTGCGTATGAGCCCTGGGAATCCGGTGAAGCTGTGCCCTGGGCACCTCCACACAAACCACTGGCCGAATGCAAGCTGGCGCTGGTCACGACATCAGGTGTGCATCACAGCTCTCAAGAACCCTTCGACATGCAGGATAGCGATGGTGATCCGAGCTTTAGGGCCATCGATGGTGCGACGATCGGCAACGATTACAAGATCACCCACGACTACTACGACCACAGCGATGCCGAGAAAGACCTCAACATCATCTTTCCGTTGCAGAGGTTACAGGAGCTGCAGCAGGAAGGCGTTATCGGTCAACTGGCCGACACCCACTACTCCTTCATGGGCCACATCGACGGTCGCCACATCGCCACCCTGATCGGACAAGCCGCCCAGGAGGTGGTAAGGAGGCTCAAACAGGACCAGGTCGATGTGGTCCTGCTCACCCCGGCTTGAGGCATCTGCAATCAATCCGTGGGATTGATACAAAGAGAGATTGAAAAAGCCGGAATCGCCACCGTTGGCGTCACCATCGTTCGCGAGTATACAGAAAAGGTTCAGCCGCCACGCAGCGTTTACCTGAAATGGCCGTTCGGTCATCCGCTTGGTGAACCGGGAAAGGTTAAGCAGCAGCGAGCTGTTATTCTTGAGGCCTTTAAGGCTCTTTACGGCATCACCACTCCGGGTGAGATCGTTGATTTGCCGTTTCGCTGGAGGCGGCATGATTATGAGAGCTATGAGGAACCGGAGGCCTTTATTCCAAGCAGTAAAAAGCAATCAGAATAAAAGCTTCGTTGACTGTGAGGAACGGTATAAAAGGGATGGTAAAAGTGCTAGTTCTTCGTTTTTAAAGTGCCATGAGCATAACTTGACCTGACAGACAGCATCTAATTTTGTTCCACGCTCGCCGCATACTAAATATCCCTAGATAATCTAAGAATCAGATGCAACAGGATTAATAATAAAGCCCCGGCCTTGTGGACAGGCTGGGGCTCTCTTTTACTGTAAATCGTGAATTATAAAAAGCCCCATAGTTAAATTCCAGGGCCAGGATCATGATCCCCACTAGGCCCTGCAGGACTGCCGCCGATGTGGCACTGGTTACATACATCGTCATATTCATCAACGATGGGTGTTCCTGTCCACCTCCAAAATGGGGGCAGACCACCGCCATCAAGAGAGGTGTCATTATGGGGATCATGACAAGTCGTGCATTGCATCTTGTTCTCGCCGTCAAGCGGGGTGGGAACGGTTAGATTCAGCGGCAACTGATAGGTTGTTCCAGGCCGGGCAGTATTTATATCGGCAAGTACTGCATTATCGTAAACAAATGAGATCGGATGAGATGTCGAAAGATCAATAACCGCTACGCCAGTGACAAGGTCTTGCCCACCGAGCATAGCAATTGACGTGCCATCGTTCAGTATACCAATAGCCGTCACGCCATCATGACAGGAAAGGCATAACCGAGAAGCGCCGCTGGGATAGGTGACAGACCCGTCATTCTTGTATTGACTGCGATCCTGAGAGCCCGCAGGGGATCCGGGATAATCTCCCTTAATGACCAATTGTTGTCCATAAAGCGGAAAAGTCCCAGTGTTAGGATCCGGGCGACTCCAAAGAGTAGACTCCGGTGTTGCAGAGTGTGGAGTATGACAGAAAATGCAAATCTGATCAGTACCTCCAGTCGCTATAGGTTGGGCTTGTGGTCCGCCATGAGTCGCTGTACTCGAAAGATTATGTTGATTGTCTGGGTCTGTGAGTGGTGCAGACAGGACAACAACACTTGATGTTATAGAAATCGCAATAATGAGAGCTACAAAATAATATTTATGAAGTAACATGGATTGCTGCCCGTTGGTTAAATGTTCCTATAAAATGTCCTCCCCCCTTACTTACATGTCATCAAATAAACATCAAAAGCATGATGCGATGCTGAACGGAATGTTCTTTTCTTAAATATCACCATTTTGGTCTTGTTTGTCAAGTGAGAGTAGGATTAATCCTTCTTGGTTGCTGTAGTAAGCAGTTTTTCTTTTTTATAAGCTAGTAAAATTCAGAGTGTGGAAATTTTTACTGACCCTGACAAAGAAGAAAATGGCAACAATCCCCTCTGGCGAACTCATCCAGATCTGACAGTGGGAGTCAGACCAAAGCTGGCTGACAGTCCCCCCCCCCCCCTTTTCAACCCTGATCAATATGCTTTTGACCTCGATTGTTTATTAAAAAGGCAACAGCAGCCGTTGCAACAACCCACAAAGTAGAACTTTCCGCTTTATATAACCTCCTCCCTTCGCTATCCTTGATTCATGCGAACAATCCTCAGCACACTCCACAGCAAGTTCATTCATAACAGTCTCGCCCTGCCCTGTCTCGCAGCCTATTGCGGAGATGATTGCGGCGATTTCCTGATCCGTGAATTTACCGTCCACGAACCGCGCGAATCAATTCTCTCCCAGATTCTGGATGTGGCCCCGGATGTGGTCGCCTTTTCCGTCTACCTCTGGAACCGACGCGAGACCCTCGATCTGGTCGACGCCTTGTACGTTGCTCGGCCCGAGTTACGCATCATCCTGGGCGGCCCTGAAGTCTCTTTTGAATGTGTGGAAATCTTTACTCGCAACCCCGGCATCACGGCGTTGATTCGCGGTGAAGGGGAAGAACCCTTGCGTGCATTGCTATCTGCCTGGCAACAGGGACAACAACCAGGGGTGGCTCCAAGAACAGTTCTGCGTGTTGGAGAAGAGCTCATCAGCGGGCCGGACAGCCCGCCGTTAAAAGAACTCGACACAGTCCCTTCACCCTTCAAGACCGGGCTGACCGATATGGAGCGCGGCTTTGTATATTACGAGACCAGTCGCGGTTGCCCCTTTCACTGCAGCTTCTGTTTAAGCGCCAGAGACAACCTGATTCGCTCCTACTCCATGGAGCGCATTAAGAGCGACCTGCTCTTGCTTATGCAGAAAGGCGTTGCAAAGGTCAAACTGGTCGACCGCACCTTCAACTTCGACGCCGGTCGCGCCAAGGAGATTTTCAGCTTCATCCTGGAACACAACCGGTCGACGCATTTTCATTTTGAGATCGCCGGCCACCTGCTCGACGAAGCGACTCTCGAGCTTTTGGATCAAGTCCCGGAAGAGATGTTCCAGTTTGAGATCGGGGTGCAATCAACCCTGGAGAGTACCCTCGATGCGATCGGTCGCAAGGTCAATATGAAGAAACTAGAGGAGAATATTCGGTCCCTGCGCAAAAGCAACCGGATTCACATGCACCTCGACCTGGTGGCCGGCCTTCCCGGTGACAACTACAACAGCTTTCTCAAATCAATTGACCGGGTGGCCGCCCTCGCCCCCCACCACCTGCAGATCGAACCGGTCAAGCTGCTACCCGGCTCACCGTTGCGCGACCAAGCCGAAGAGTTGCAGATCCGATTTGACCCGAACCCACCCTACACGATTCTGGGCAGCCCTGAGCTCTCTTATGCCGAGTTGCAGCAACTCCAGGAGATCAGTCGGCTTCTTGACCTGACGTACAACAGCGGTCATTTATCGAGCTTTATACGCGAATTAAGCGACGCAACCGGCTCCTTTGCCATGGGGCTGGAATGGCTGGCTGGAGAGTGGCGCAAACGCGAGCTGTTCCGTTTCCCCTTAAACCGCCAGTCACTTTTTCAGAACCTTTACGAGATCGTCAGGGGACGCGACAAAGGAACGTCTCAAGCACGACTTATTGAAAGCCTCGCTTACGACTACGCCCGTTGCGAACGCGTTGTCACCAACCGTATTCCGGAGTTTTTTGACTCCGCCCTCGAACCTGAAGAAGAGCAATGGGTGCGTACAAGGGTTCAGGAGAAGACCGAAGCGATCAAGGGTCAGGGGATTAAGCTGCAATATTTTGCCGCGGCCTTCACCACCATTCACACTCCGGAACTAAGAACTGTTCACCTCTTCTGCTATCTCACAGGGACCGGGCGGAAAATGCAGGTTGAGGAATATCGCTACAGCGATTAAGATTAAGGAGCGAAAATGTCTGACCAACCGACAGAGATCGAACAGAAGATGATTGAGTTTGCCACCAAGACGGCGCAGACGATCCAGAACCAGGCCGGGCAAATTCAGGCCTTAAGCCATGTTCTGCTGATAGCGCTGACGGTTGTGAGTGAACAGAACGAGACGTTCAAAAATGATTTTGTCACACGGATCGGGCTGGTGCGCGACCAACTCTCGGACCGTCCGGTTGATCAGTTCACCAAGGATTACTTTGAGGAACTGGTGCGTTTCCTGGAAGATCCCTACACGTACTCCTCTGCGGAAGAGGCTGACGATAAACCGGGGTGGTTTAAAGGGATTATTTCTGGTGGCAAGCCTTCTGCTGAGGACGATAAAGAGTAGAATATTTAACGCAAAGGCACAAAGGATCAAATCAAAGACGCAAAGGGGATATCATGTAAAAACCATAATTCTCTTTGCACCTTTATTCGCTTTTCTTAGCGTCTTTGCGTTAACCTTCTAAGGTTAAGTCAAAGTTCTTCCAACTGCACAATCATCCCACCGATAAAACGCGGGTCGATATCTTCAAAGCCGATCGAGCAGAACTCTTCTTCCCAGATATCCAGACAGTAGGTCGCAAAGTCACCGCCACCATCCATCAATGAACCAAGCCACTTAACCGTCTCTTCCCGCAGACGCGGATTGAGCACACCCGACTGGGAGACCATGCCGTGCAGACCGGCCAGCTCTTCCTCGGCGATCGGCAGCGGTTGGAAATCACGTCCCATCAGTTTGTTGGCCAGCGAGGTCAGGAAGAATTCCACCAGGGTGATGTCATCCACATTATCCGGTTGGCAACCGGAGAGGTCTATCACCTTTGGATCAGGCATCGGGAAGTGCAGGACGTCTTCAAAGAGCTGCCGCTGGAGCTCCATCCTGCCCAGCCATTGTTCCACCATGCCGATTTCAGCGAGGCTGGCAAAGAGGCGAGTGCCACCCTGAGTCGAATCGGCGACACCTTCTAAGAAGAGCGGTGGAAACTGATGTAGAGCGCTGAGGCAAGCGCGTGCGTTGTGATCAAGATAAGGAGCAACGGAAGACTTGCCAACAATGTCGCCGCGACGCTTCAACCTCATCGTCAAGCTGAAGCCAAGGCGAAACAGGTCTTCACAATAGCAATCGGTCATACAGGTTCTGGCTGTATCAACATCGGTACCGGCCAGCCATTCCAGGCCCAGGTTGAGATACGCATCCACCTTGGCAACAACATTGGAAACCTGCTCGACATTACCCATATCGATGCGATCCGCCAGGATCACCTTGTTGACCACGTTGGCCATCTCCCAGGCCAAACCTTCATCGATTCCGTCAGCCAAAACCTCGGCCAACAAGCCTTTAGGTCGCGCCAGCGTCAGGGTAAAGCCGGGAGCACTGACCTCACTCGTACCGGGAGCCAGCTTGAAGGGGCGATCCTCACGATAGTCTTCGGGATCGAGCCAGGCGTAAACTTTTTGCGCCGTGAAAGGTTCCGGGATCCCCATGTCCAGGAGACGTCCGGTGCGTTGCTGATAAACACTCTCAACGATCAGCCCCATGGTTTCCGAACGAACCGCCTCCATCAGGTAGACGAAAAACTCCGGGGAGAAGCTTTGCAACACATCAAGCAGCTTTTCAAAAAGCTTGGCGCTGTTATCGGAATAGTAGGAGATCTCGTAGCCGCCATCGCGCTTCTTTGCATCAATGCGAGCGTCGCTGTTCTCATCGGCTTCCGGCCCCGAGATAATATCCATTTCGGCCTTGAAGATCAGAACCAGCTGCTCAAAGTTCATCTGCTGGAGAACGTCGAAGGCCTTCTCTTCTTCGCCTTGCAAAAGAGTGATCAGCCAGCGATGTGTTTTGTCGGAGTTGAACTGGTCCCCCTCCCAGCAATCGAGATCAATGAAACCACTCCATTGTTCAGGAGTTGCCAGACTCAACAGCTCCGGCAAATGCTCGGGACCACGCTCCACGGCCAGGAGATAAACTTCCTGTGCGGGGAGTTGAGCCATAAGCTCGGCACCATCGGGTGAATCAAGCAGCAATTCAGTTTTCTGTCGCGCGTCCAGACAACGTAGGACATCGATCTGCTCAACAGCTGTTAATTGTGAAAAGTCATTGATATTTATACTGGGCACAGAAGGCTTAATGGCCATGGTCTGACTCCACTTGAGTTTAATAGGGAGCACAACTTAATCTATGTGTGGTTGCGGGTCAAGTTTACACAGGTAAAGGATAACAGGAAAGTCGCTGACGACCGCAAGCTATCGGTAAATGTTGTCACGCACCGAAACTCTGATATGAGTTATGGAAAGAGATATCTCTATATCCTGAGGTCGATCATGAAGCGAAAAATTATAACCGGGGTAACCCTATCCGCCTTACTGATATTGCTGTGGGTTCTTGCTGGCTGCGGAGGTGAAGGCAGCAGCAACGGATCCGAAAAAACTCGAGCCACGGCTCCAGCATCGGTCGACCCGAGATACGTTGTCCTCAACGACCTGCTTGTTCGCCCCTGGGGACTCGCCTTTCTGCCAGATGGTCGCATACTGGTCACCGAGAAGCGCGGGCGCATGTTGATCCTGAGTGCCGAAGGCACAAGCGTGCAACAAGCTGTGACTGGCTTACCTGCGGTCGCCGACGCAAGTCAGGGCGGGCTGCTCGATGTTGCGCTTGATCCGGACTTCACAACCGATCCATGGATCTACTGGACTTACGCCGAACCCGGCACCGGTGCCGAACTGGGGCACGCAGGATCGGCCGTCGCACGCGGTCGACTCATCGGCAGCACCTTGAATGATGTCGAAGTGATCTATCGCCAAAAGCCCAAGGTCACTGGCGGCGGTCATTTCGGATCACGCATTGCCTTTCGCAGCGACCGAACTCTCTACGTCACTTTAGGCGAGCGCCAGAAGTTCACTCCGGCGCAGGACCTTACCACCACTCTTGGCAAAGTCATTCGCATCAATCGCGACGGAACGATCCCTCCAGACAATCCATCAATCATCGGCGCAGAACCGGAGATCTTCAGCTACGGGCATCGCAACCCGCAAGGTGCGGCAATCCGCCCGGGCAGTGACGAGCTTTGGGTGTCCGAGCACGGTCCCCAGGGCGGAGACGAAATCAACAAGATCGTTGCGGGCGGCAACTATGGCTGGCCAGTGGTGAGCTATGGCTGCAACTATGGTGATCCGGTCAGTGATGCTTGCCGTATCGGCGGAGGCGTCCATGCGCCGAACTATATCGAGCCTGTCAGCTACTGGGTGCCTGTCTCCATTGCCCCTTCCGGGATGATCTTTTACACAGGAGCCGGTTTTCCGCAATGGCAGGGCAACCTGTTTGTAGGTGCGTTGGTCGGAACAGCACTCTGGCGGGTCGAACTCAACGAAGATCAAGAAGTGTCGCGGGAACGTTTATTCTTTGAGCCCAACGAGCGCATCCGGGATGTTGGACAAGGACCGGACGGTTGGATTTATCTGCTTACAGATAGTGGCAAGCTTGTGCAAGTTCGGGACTGAGCAGACAACAGTGACTGTTTTTTCTGACAGGCTAAATCGGGTCATTTCGACATGATAAACCTTTTGACACAACTTATGGAACATCATGTTTTTGCAATTCTTGAACTAGCTATTAAATATTGTGAGCAGAGAAATGTCGTGAATCGAGATAATCTTCACCTGCAATGATGTGCAATTTTTGCGTGTTATTGTCGCTTAGGATGCTTTTACTTTCCCTGCACAAAGGGCTAACTCTTTAATAGCTCGACATTAAATTCTGCTTAAGTAGTTGGCATGCAACGTGCTCTATGAAGATGTGTTCCTTCATCCTTACGGTTTTTCTACTTAAGGTTATATTGCATTGAATCAAGGAGAGCTTTAATGGGGATTGATATAGATATGCCGTTAACACAAGGTGCCTGCCAACGTTTGAAGTCAGAGATGCGCGTATACTACGGGCCATCCCCACAAACGGTCCTTTCTGATTTTAGTGTTGATTTTAGCACTGGCGGACTTTACCTCAAAACCAATATACCGTTGGGAATTGATGATGATTTAATGTTGACATTTTCCCTTCATGGCCAAGGGAATAAGTCTGTTTCTTGCGGCGCTAGAGTTGCATGGGTCAATCAAGAGGAAAACCCTCTTCAACCAGAATTGCCATCAGGTGTGGGTGTGCAATTTATAGACCTAGCACCAGAAGATTTGGCTTCAATTGCGAGTTGTTTAGACATTGAAGCCATTTGGTAGTCTTATTCCATGTAGATAACACATTATAGCTTTTGTAGCGTTTCATTGATCTAAGTTCCTGAGATTTTGGAGGAAGAACGATGGCAATCAAGGTAGTGGATATTATCGTCGAGAGAAAGGGGATGATCCTCTTAACCAAAAAGGGTGATTTTTGGATATTGCCCGGTGGAAAGATTGAGCCTGGTGAAGACGAGATGCAGTGTCTGAATGAAGTTGTTGCCCGTGAAATGAATGACACGGTTGCCAGTGTTTTCAGAAAACTGGGAAAAACCATCAAAGGTCCTTCTCCGGTCAGGCCTGGCGATGTCGAAGTTTCTGTCTATGTCGGTGATATCAGTAGCGCAAAGATGTCTGACATAAAAGATTGTAATGCACATTGGTTCAGCAGGGAAAGCATACGTGCAATAAGACTTTCCAATATCACAAAGGACGTATTGGAATATTATTATTCTGAAAACAGGGAGATGTAACCTTGCGGGCTGTGTCCTGGAAACCACGACTTGTGAGAAGAAAAACGGCCTATTGTTGATAAATACATTCAGGAGTTTTTATAGTTAAATCAGCAACAACTTCAACAAATCAATCAATGTAATTCGAAGGGTTTCTTTTCAACTCAGGCATAGCCATTGAAACGACAAAGTGAGAAAGTAGCAGGGCGCTGATAAGTGATGTCGTGACAATTGTTAATGTGCCGCTTAAGACCTCGTTGAAAACAATAAGAAAACCAAAAAAGTAGACAACAAAACCTCCTGGGATAGTCGCTCTTAGACTCTGCTTTTTTTCAGCAGGAGCTACCACAAAGTTACACTTTTTACCGCAAGCCCACAAAATTCTTGTTCCGTACAAGAAGCTCACTGTTGCCGTTACAAAACAAAACATTTCACTAACCAAGTCAAACATAAATCAACCTTTCGTTAAACATAACTAATCATACTCTGGCTTGGTCAATTGTAAAGAGTTTTAATCTTAAGGCATAAAGCGTACGCGTCCAGACTACCGATCGTCATAGAAGTCACGATTAAAAGAAAAGCTGTGAAATTCTAGAAAACGGGGGCACACAATTTGTGTGTCCCCGTCACCTTAACCTTCTGGCAGACGCTTCACCCCACGCCCTCTGAAGAACCACTTCAAAGAATCAAAGATCCCTTTAAGCGCCCGTATGAGAATCGGCAGAAGCCAGATCATCAACGCCACAAAGGCCACGAGCAGGAGAAGAAACAAAAAAGGATAATAAAGGGCTGTCAAGAGACCGCCGACAACAACCGTATCTTCTACCAGTGATGCACCAATATTACTGAAAGGCTCCGGTGAAGTATTCACCAGAAGACGCGTACTGGTCTTGGCCAGATGCGTTCCCGCCGTCAACCCACCACCGACCAGCGCAGCCGAAATAGCAATGGCCGGATCAACATCACCAACAGCGGTTGCAGCCAGAACAGCACCGGCCGGAATTCGGATAAACGTATGGAGGGTATCCCAGGCGCTATCAACGCCTTGAATCTTGTCGGCAAAAAACTCGACACAATACATGAACCCGGCAACACCAATGACAATTGGATTCTGGAGGACCTGCAAAGTTTCAGGCAGCGGCACATTGCCCGAAAGCCCGAGCAGGCCGAGGACGAGAATCGCCGCGTAGAGATTAATTCCGCTGGCCCAGGCCACGCCCATGGAGAGAGCGATGTAAGGTAAGATCTCTTGCATAGTGGCAGCACACTCCCGCTATCGAGTAGAATAACTTTATAGCGGTGAAAACTTGACAGACGTCAAAGCCCGCATACGAAAATCATACTATGATCAGGGCCAATCAGCAAAGGAGCCTCACCATGCAAACCACATCTGAAACGATTCTCCTCATCACGGTCTGGACATTGACCGTCTGCGGATTATTCTTCGGAACGACGGCTAAACTGCGTAAACGCAAGGAGAGGAAAGCGAAGGAAGAGCAGAAATCAGTGCCTATCGACTAGTGACTGGTCATTAAGCTTGAGAAATTGCCTTCCCTCTGCGTCTTAGCGTCTCTGCGTTAAACGTTCCTTAAAGGTTATAAAAACAAAGGGCCAGATGATCAAATCATCCGGCCCTTGCTAATACAATTTCCACAGAAACTTTTTAAGCAACTTCCATCAACTCGATCTCGAAGGTCAGATCCTTACCAGCCAAGGGATGGTTGGCATCGAGAACAACTTTCTCTTCTGTTACCTCGGTCACCGTTGCAACCATCGGAGGCTGACCTTCACCACCCTCAGACTGCAGCTGCATGCCAACTTCGAGCTTAACGCCCTCGGCGAACTGATCATGGCCAACTTCGAAGACACGTTCTTCAACGAACGGGCCATAAGCCTCTTCGGAAGGAATTTTCACGGTCTTGACATCCCCAACAGCCATATCGACCACGGCCTTATCAAAGCCATTGATAACCTGACCTGTACCGACCACGAACTCGAAAGGCTCACGCTCGCGCGAAGAATCAAAAACCGACCCGTCGTCGAGGGAACCCGTATAATGAACCTTGACCATCTTTTCACTTGCAGTTTCAGACATATTTCCTCCTATTTTGTACCGAAAAAGTTTGCACTTGACTAACATATCAAAGGCTTGCTGTGAAGGAGATAACGACTTTTTTGCAACTTTTCCGTAAGAACAGACCTTGAACCACTCAAATATCCGTAAAACATGCTCGTTTCATTGCTTCCAGCTTATGCTAAAATGCCTTTGCGTTATCCATTAAACAGAAAAAGAGGCATCCAAATGGGTCATCTGATATCCGGCAAATCACATCTGGTTCCTCTTATCGACCGACTCAACCGTTACCCAGTCGGCCTGGTCGACAATGAAAAGCTACGCGAGATCCTCGCCCTGCTCTTCAGCGAAGAAGAAGCATTCATCGCATCCTGCTTCCCCCTTTCGGAAACCACCAGTGAAGAGTTGGCCGCTCGCACCAGGATTGATGTGAAAGAGCTGCTGCCAAAACTCGAACAGATGGCAGACAAAGGCTTGGTCGTAGACACGCCGTGCGAAGACACCACCTACTGGATGCTGATGCCCGGGTTGATCGGGTTCTTCGAATTCACCTTTATGAAAAGGCGTACCGACATCCCGATGGCCGAAGTCGCCAAGCTGATGCGTGAATACCTGCACGAGGTGCGGCCGGGCCAGGCCGAAGAGTTCTTCGGTTCGGCCACGCAATTGACCCGCGCCCTGGCCTACGAAGACAAGATCCCGCTCACTTCAAAAGTCACCCGGTGGGAAGACGCCCGAAAAATCCTGCAGGAAGCCGAGTTCGGCGCAGCGGGGATCTGCTTCTGCCGCCACCAGAAAGAACATCTCGGCGAGACCTGCGCCAAAGACGCGCCGATGGAAGAGATTTGCATCGCCCTCGGCAAGGGCGCCCAGTTCCTGGTGCGACGCGGCTTCATGGAAGAGAAGAGTACAGAAGAACTGCTCGCGATCCTGGACAAGGCTCGAAGCCACAATTTGACCCACATCACCGATAATATCCGCGAACAGCCATCATTCATCTGCAACTGCTGCTCATGCTGTTGCGAGCTGATGGCCGGAGTCCAATCTGGCTTCCCCGATGGCGTAGCCAAGACCCCCTTCCTGGCAAAGGTTGACGAAGAAGCCTGTACACTTTGCGGCAAGTGCATCAAGGTTTGCAATGCCGCCTGCATCGACCCGATCAAAGCAGAACAAACAACCCGCGTGGACCAAAAAGTCTGCCTCGGCTGCGGCGCCTGCATCGGCTCCTGCCCGGAAAACGCCCTGCAACTCGTCGAACGCGACAAGCGCCCCCGCCCGCCCCTCAACAAAGGCTTGATGTTTACCCGAATTTTAAAAGAGAAGGGTCGGTTGATGCCGATGGTGGCATCTGAGGTGAAGAAGAATTTGAAGAAGATTATTAGGGTCTGAGACTGGGGACTGGAGGGACGCGCTCGGTTAAAACCTTTACCCTTCAACCTCTCAAAAGCTAGGCAACTTTCCCCATATCCAGATGTAAAGCCTCTCGCAAATGCCAGGCCGTAGACCCCACCAAACCCTGGTTAATCGTAAAATCATCCACCTTGACCACAGGCATCACCTCCAGCGAGGTTGACGTAATGAAAACCTCATCCGCATACTTCAAGTCCTGCATTTTGAATTCACCAGTCACGACCCTTAAGTTCAACACCTCCTCACAGAGCCGGATAATGGTCGAACGGGTCACCCCTTCCAGAAGTCCGGTAGAAGCATCAGGAGTGAACACCCACTGGCCCTTGACCCAGAAGATATTCGACGAAGCGCCCTCGCAGATGTGATCCTTGTTGTTCAGCATGATCACCTCAAAAGCCCCGTAAGTCTTGGCTTCGAGTTTGCCCAGCAGGCTGTTGAGGTTACTGATCGACTTGATCTTGGGGTTAATCGCTTCAGGAGCGTTACGGCGCGTTTCGGCCAGGCGAAGCTGAATCCCCTCTGCATAATGCGCTGCATCAAAAGGCTCGAACTCCCGGGCAATGATCAGACAGGTCAAAACCTTGCCCATATCACGCTGGAAGCCCACCTGCCCCTTTCCACGAGTAATGGTTATGCGGAAATAAGCATCGTTCAAACCGTTCTTCTCTTTCAACGCCATCAGGATCTTTTCCAACTCTTCCTGCGAGAAAGTCATCGGATAGCAAAGAGCCTCGGCAGATTGCAGCAGCCTCTGGTAGTGTTTAGGGAATTGATAGAGGTGATTGCCAACGGAACGGAAGCTTTCATATATCCCGTCACCGTACAAAAGCCCCTGATCAAAAACAGAGACCACCGCCTCATCGCTTTTGACGAATTCTCCATTTAAATAAACGTAGCTCATACCTGGTTCCTTATATTCAATTTGAAGCCGAGACTCAACCTTCAATTACATGATACCGCTTCAAATCCAGATGTATATGAAAGAAAAAACAACTTCAAAAGGCCAAAAAACCAACATTCTGCCTGCGGGCACTTAACTACCTTCCATCCTTAGCAAAAACCTGTAAAAGCTCGACACCACTTGAACAATCAATCCTACCTAGGAAAAATCAACAAACCCCTGTTTTAACTTATCTTTTATCAACAAAAGTTCAAAACAAAAGAAGCCTTTAACGTTTAACAACTCTCTGTTATCACGACTTGTAATCACCAGAAAGTATGGTTAGATAAAGGACAGTTTGAGAATAAATTAATAATCCGTTGGAGTCCGTATGAGTTTTGACAACAGCAACAAAACCATGGAAAAGGAAACAACCCGCCGTTACCTGCTGGCCAACATGCTTAATGCTGCAAACAGTAGTCAACTGCAAGCGTCACATGGTCGTTGGTTCAGCTTCTGGCAAGGGCTGTTCAAATCACCGCGCACGATGTAGTCACCGTGCCCGAGCAGCTGTGTTTTCCATCCACCCCATCCCAAATGAAGCCTTGAAAGGTTTCAATCGTCACGGAAACGGCAACTCCATCTGAGCCGATTCATCGAGCAGAATATCCGTAGTCAGGTTTGATACTGTCAGTCCAAGAAGGCGCACCGGGCGCGGCCCGGCTTCGGTTTTACCCAACAGGGCATCGGCCAGGTCAAGCATGACCCCCGCATCGTCAATCGGTTCTGTCTGGGTATGACTACGGGTGACACTTTGAAAGTCGTCATAACGAACTTTCAGCGTCAGTGTCAAACCACTCGTCTTGCGCGAGATTAAAAGCGCTGAAACCTGCTTTGCCAACTTATCGAGGATGATCATCATCTCACCCTTGTCGACACAGTCCTCATCCAGGGTGGTTTCCTTGCCGATCGATTTACGAAGACGGTTTGGCACCACTTCACGGTTATCTATGCCGCGGGCAATATTGTAGAAATAAGGCCCGGAGCTGCCGAACAGTCGTTGCAGTTCCTCTTCTGAAAGCTTACGAAGATCAGCCCCTGAAGCAATGCCGCGGGCCAGCATGCGTTTTTCTGTGACTCGACCTACTCCATGAAAGCGCCGGACTGGCAGTTCGGCAATAAAAGCTTCCGCCTGTTCAGGAGTCACCACAGTCAGTCCGGCCGGCTTGTTGATATCGGAGGCCACCTTGGCGAGGAACTTGTTGTAGGAGACTCCGGCAGAGGCAGTCAGTTCCGTGCGCTTACGGATCTCGGACAGGATCTCGCGCGCCACCTGGGTTGCGAACTCGATGCCCGGCTTGTTCTCGGTGACATCGAGGAAGGCTTCATCGAGGGAAAGGGGCTCGACCAGGTCGGTGTACTCGTGAAACAGTTCACGGATCTGTATGGATACGTTACGGTAAGCCTCGAAACGCGGCCTGACAAAAACCGCCTGCGGACAAAGCCGATAAGCCCGCACGGACGACATGGCCGAGTGAATGCCGAACTGGCGCGCTTCGTAGGAACAGGTCGCCACCACTCCCCGGGAGCCTGGGTCGCCACCGACAATCACCGGCTTGCCGCGCAGCTGCGGATTGTCCCGTTGTTCAACGGCGGCATAAAAAGCGTCCATATCGACATGAACGATCTTGCGCTGCTTCACTACTTTCTCGACCTGGGTCAATGGAGTCATTGTTCCCTTCAAGGGAAAAGTCTGGGGCGTCTCTTCACAATATTCAGGGAGATATTAACATCAACAGCTCTTTGCCGCACGGATTCTGACGCAAAGCGAAAAGCATCAATCTCAATCTGGCTGCTTGAGTTATGCCGCGATAGTGCTTTAATAAAATCAGAGGTCGCTATGAGATTCTTACTTTACAATATGCGCTACGGAACCGGTCCCAGGATGCATAATCACTTGCGTTCTTCACGCAAGAACCTGGCAAAAATCACGACTTTTCTGCAGGAACTGGAGCCTGACCTTGTCGGTCTGATCGAGGTCGATCACGGTTCATATCGTACGGGCTGGAAGAATCAGGCAGAACTGATGGCTGAATCTCTGGGGCATTATCACTCGCATTCGATCAAGTACGGTCAAAGCTCCTTCTGGAGACATGTGCCCGTAGTCAGGAAACAGGGTAACGCGTTTCTAGCCCGCGATCGCATCCGCAACGAGACTTTCCACTTCTTCAAACACGGCATGAAACGACTGGTGATCGAGCTGGAGCTCGAACATATGGTGGTTTATCTGGTCCACCTGGCTTTGGGCGGGAAGGTTCGGCATCAGCAGTTGAACGCACTTTACGATCTGGTCAAGCAGACCAAACGGCCCTGCGTGGTCGCAGGAGATTTCAACATGCTCTGGGGGGACAAAGAGATAGACCTGTTCCTCGCAGCAACAGGGCTGCAAAACGCCAACGTTGATAATTTACCAACTTACCCCAGCAATAATCCACGACGGCACCTGGACTTTGTCCTCCACAGCAAAGGGATTACGGTCAAAGATTTTCGTGTCCCTCAGATTCCCTTTTCAGATCATCTTCCCGTGCTGGTTGATTTCGATGTTCAGGTTGAGAATGACCAACGCAAAGCATCACGTGCGCCGCATTGCTACTGCGATGAAGGCAAAGAGGCGGTGAAATCAATGGAGAATTTTACCAGTGAATCTTGCGGTTGAGCTGAAGGTAGATATCACGACAAAGGGCAGCCAATCGGCTGCCCTTTGTTTTTGTGTGTCGATCATGGAAAAGCTTTGTAGCTTACGCTAACTCATCTACAGCCACACGGTAGCGCGGATCTTCGATCACGTTCACTTCAATCATGCTACCGGCATTTTCCAGCAACGAGCGACACTCGGCGCTGAGGTGTTTGAGACGAAGTTTCTTACCCTGGCTCAGGTATCGTTCCGTGAGGCTGCTCACAGCCTCCAACCCAGAGTGATCACAGACCCGTGAGCCACGGAAATCAATAACAACCTCATCGGGATCTTCACCCGGTGTGAACTGGTCGTGAAAGGAACGAACCGAACCGAAGAAGAGCGGTCCATTGAGCCGGTAGGTTTTCGTGCCCTCTTCGTCGGTGGAAATGTCCGAGTAGATACGCCGGGCGTTCTGCCAGGCGAACACCAACGCCGAAACGATTACACCAACTGCGACCGCAATCGCCAGATCGGTAAAGACAGTCACGGCCGAAACCAGCACCAGGACAAGGGCGTCGCTGAGGGGAATCTTGTGCAGGATACGCAGACTCGACCAGGCGAAGGTACCAACCACCACCATAAACATGACGCCGATCAGCGCGGCCACGGGAATCATCTCAATCAGACTCGAAGCAAAGACGATGAAGCAGAGGAGAGAAAGTGCCGCAGTAATGCCAGAGAGACGGCCACGACCACCTGAGTTGATATTGATGATGCTCTGGCCGATCATTGCACAGCCGCCCATGCCGCCGAAGAAGCCGGTGACCATGTTGGCAACGCCCTGTCCAATACACTCTTTATTTCCACGACCACGTGTCTCGGTCACCTCGTCGATCAGTGTGAGGGTCATCAACGACTCGATCAAGCCGATTGCGGCAAGGATCACGGCGTAGGGAAGGATAATCATGAAACTGTCCCAGCCGGGAGACACCATCGGGATATGAAAGGAGGGTAACCCACCGGCCACCGAGGCAAGATCGCCAACAGTTTTGGTGTCAAGATTGAGACCATGGACCAGTGCGGTCACCACCAGGATTGCCGCCAGTGCTGAGGGGAAAGCCATGGTCAACTTAGGCAGGAAATAAATCACGGCCATTGTTAACAGCACCAAGCCGAGCATCAGGTAGAGCGAAGAACCAGACATCCACTGCATGACGCCGCCGGCATCGGCAATCTTAAACTGGTTGAGTTGAGCGAGAAAGATGATAATCGCCAGGCCATTGACGAAACCGAGCATGACCGGGTGGGGAATCAAACGAATAAATTTACCGAGGCGCAAGACTCCGGCGCCAACCTGAATAATACCCATCAGCACCACCGTGGCAAAGAGATATTCAATGCCATGCTCTGCGACCAAATCGACCATCACTACGGCCAGCGCCCCCGTAGCGCCGGAGATCATTCCTGGACGACCACCGATGGCAGCGGTGATCAGGCCGACCATAAATGCGGCATAAAGTCCGACCAGAGGGTCGACACCGGCAACAAAGGAGAAAGCAACAGCTTCTGGAACCAAGGCCAAGGCAACGGTCAATCCGGAAAGGAGGTCATCTTTACAGGACGTACTTTTTCTAACGAGAAACTCGAACATCAATTTTCCTCAAAGGGTTGGATCAGAACAGGAAAGCGGGCAAAAGACGCCGACTATAGTCGTCTCACAGGCTGATGGCAAGCTAATAATAAACCATGCCTGTATATCTTTATCCTATGCGGTATATGGTATTTTGTTGAGACGATAGGTTGTATCGAGGCAAGGAAGGCGAAGAAGGCCTATGGAATTAAGGAGAGACCGGTTAACTTGAGATGTTAAAGAATTCTTTAGCCATCAACAGCAGGCGTTGCTCAACTTCCACCACAAAGGCCTCTGTCGTTTGCGAGGTCATGGGCCCCAAACAATCGCGCAGGGTTGTACACGCTTGCGGCAAGAACTGTTGCGGATTATCGCAGAGGCTATAAAGGGAGTTGATTTTTCCCGTCGCTTCCACCAGGTCCATGTCGACCATCAGGCAGGCATGAGCAAGCACCGCGGCGCTCTCCCGGCTACCGCCAGCCCAGCGCTGAGCCGTCCCCACCAGTTTCTGACCGGCGACTTGTAAATTGTAGTTGCCGTCACAAAAAGAACCCGGGACTTCACCGGTGGTTGCATCGAGGTCATATCCTGCGAGAAACTCTCGCAGGAGAGCACAGAGCAGCTGATAGCCATCTTCGAGATGCCAGCCTTTAACCTTGGGATGAATCACGGCAAGGTTGATAACACCGGGGCCCTGCGGCACACAGGATCCACCGGTACAACGCACGACGACCGGCCACCCTTGAGCAGCTAAAACCTGTTGTGCTGCTTCAAAGTTGGACATACGAGATTCCCTGACTGTCGCGACCAGGCAACGGGGAGTGCTGTTGATATATAGACAAGGCCCAATTTCGCCATGACCAACCTTCTCCAGCAAGAGTTCGTCAAAGGTTACTTGCTTGTTGAGCTCACCTTTGCCGGCAAACTTTTCTAATGACCAGGGTTGATCAAAGCGCAGAAGAGGAAAATTATTGTAAAGGTTAAAGGGACTCATCAGGGCAAGACCTTAGTTTTGATTGGATAATTTTGACAGTATACTCACTTTTCGTCTGTTCAGACAATTAAGTGTCACGTCAGCGAAAGAGAGACAGAACAAAGTGGATGCCTCTGGCACGCACAGGAAATCCTGATACAGTTGTCCTCACAGACACAAAAAACCCATCTTAAGCGACTCAGACGAGAGGAGTTTCCGACCATGCAATCACTGACATTCAACAATAATGATAAGATGCCGATCCTCGGCCTGGGCACATGGAAAGCAGAGCCAGGGGCCGTTGGCAAAGCTGTTCAGGAAGCGGTCAGGATCGGTTACCGGCATATCGATTGCGCCGCAATATACGGTAACGAAGCAGAAATCGGCAAAGCACTTGAAGAGGTTATGCAAACCGGGCTGGTTAAACGCGACGAGCTATGGATCACATCAAAACTCTGGAACAATGCTCACGCAAGAGAAGAGGTTTCAATCGCCCTGAAAACAACTCTCGCCGATCTGCGCCTGGACTATCTCGACCTTTATCTGATTCACTGGCCGGTGGCCACACGGCCAGAAGTTATTTTTCCGAGAAAAGCCGATGAATTTTTCAGCTTGGCAGAAATGCCATTAAATGAAACCTGGGCAGGCATGGAAGATTGCGTTGAGAATGGACTGACCAAGCACATCGGTGTCTCCAACTTCAGCATCAAGAAAATCGAAGAGCTAAACAGCGCAAAAATCAGACCGGAGGTTAACCAGATCGAGTTGCATCCCTACCTGCAACAGGAGGAGATGCTGAACTATTGCAAGAAGCACAATATTTACCTGACGGCTTATTCGCCACTTGGCTCAGGGGACCGGCCTGAAGCCATGAAGGCTGCAAACGAACCCAGCTTACTTGAGAATTCGAAAGTCGTGAATATCGCCCAGGCTCATGGCTGCAAGGCGGCACAAGTTCTACTCAAGTGGGCCATTCAACGTGGCACTTCGGTAATACCTAAATCGACCAACCCGGATCGTCTTGCTGAAAACCTTGATGCAGCAAACCTTAAGCTCAGCAATCAGGAGATGGCAGAACTAGAAAAGCTGGAGAGGGGCTTCCGTTATGTCAATGGCGAATTCTGGACGATGGAAGGTTCACCTTATACTCTGACCGAGCTGTGGGGCTAAACGGAAGAAAAACAGCCTTGGCTATTGTCCGTCAAAATTCTATTTTCTGTAAACTTTATGCGGTTCACCGGGAAAGTTTTATATTGTCCTCAGGAGCTGACATTCTTCTAACGAAGAAGAAGTGCTTATTTGAGCTAGTCGATTGACGCAGCCTTAGCCATGAAATGTTTTGCAATAGCATTTGAACCGACCATAGCGTATCCGGCCCCAAGCTCTCTTAAGGCCTGTGCTACAGCCTGCTTTTGGGAACCAAGATTGCGCACAGGAAGCATGGTCTTTGAAGGAATGGTTTCGTTGATAGCCGCCATATTATCCATCTGAAAGGCACCGAGAGTGTTATCGCCAATATTGTGGTGTGCCGAATATTCAAGTGTCGGCAGATCGTCGGTATTAAGTATGGCGTTGCCGGCGAGCGACGCCAGGGTAGCCTCATCAAAAAGATAATGTTTGGCAATCAAGTCCCCCGGTGACCGAAGGTTTATACTGCCCATAATCTCGGCAATTTTCTTGTTGGAGAAACGATTTTTCATTCGCTGATAGTCGATTTTGAGCGGGGACGATGAACCGATCAGGATCAGATCGGACCCCGACTTGAATACGAGAGCGCGAGGGAAATTATGCAGAAACGTCTGGCTGACAATCTGCAGGTTGTCGACAGTAATGTCATAGAGACCGATCCATTGACAGAACAACCCTCCTTCTTTTAGTCGATCGACAGCGATCTGATAAAAGTCATCCGTAAACAGGTTACTGTTGCCGCTCTGCCAGGGATTAGAGGGCTCGGAGACGATGACATCGTACTTTTTAGTATGGGTAAACAATAAATTCCGTCCATCAGTGACAAACAGATTGACGTTCGGTTCAGCAAGCGCATTGCCGTTGAACTCTTTGAAGTATTTTTCTGCTTTAACCACCTCAGGCGAAATTTCAACGCAATTGATATTTTCCACCGGGTGAGAGCTCATCCCATTCAGTGTCAGTCCTGTGCCGAGACCAATAACCAGTACATCTTTCGGTGCCTGGTGCAACATCAGGGGGATTTGCCCGATCAGAAACTGGGTGGACATATCCCCCCCTGTGCCGCCATCGGTTTTGCCGTTCACTGAGAAGAAGCGAAAGTCGCCGTCTACGCTTTCATGAACCGCTACAGTGCAATCGCGGCCTTCAATAACCTCAAGGATTCTTTCCTCGGAGAGGACCCTCTCCATGCCACCCATCTTGGTGTATTTCGAAGCGTAGCAGTAGACTCCACTATTGATCAATTTTGCGTCCCACGACATTGGTACGAAGACAAGGAGGATCCCAGCGATAGCGACAGACGGAACCATTCGAAGCGACACCCCCCTTTGACGAAAATGCAAGGCAAGGATGAACACCATAACCAGATTAACGACCGCCAAGTATTTAAAACTGTTCAATAAGCCAAATGCTGGAACCATGACAAAGCCAGCGACAAGACTTCCCAAAACAGCACCTGTGGTATTGTGAAGAACCACCATTCCGACCCCTTGGCCAGTGTGCTTTTTGCCTGGGTCTATGATGGCCACTGCGGCAGGCAGTAAGGCACCAGAGAGGATTGTCGGCAGGCCAATGACGAAGAGAACTATCACAAACGAGAGCAGCGTAAGGAACCACCAGTTCTCACCCGAGACTTCATGAGCAAACTGAAACAGATGTGCCAATCTGTCATAGAAGGGAGCTGCCAAAAGGACAGACCCACTCATCATCAAACTGAGGACCAGAAAGACTTTTTTCTCGTTCACCTGCGGATTGCTGAGGCAAGCATAAAGGTAACCACCGGTAGCGACGCAAACCAGATAGACACTCAGCATCAGCGAGAAGGCATAACTCGTATTGCCAAGGAACAGCAACAATACCCGGGTCCAGAGAATCTCGTAGCCAAGGCTCAAGAAACCGATCAAGGCAACAGCAATCAGGATTGGCCGGTGTTTGGCTAAATCCAGGTGCTGAGAAACTTTTATCTCATCTGCATGACCATCAGCATCTACAGCACCATACCTTTTCGACAGAGCAAAACAGATACCAGCAATAACGAGATTGCCGAAGATTGCCAAAAAACCAGTGCGTGAAAGTCCAAGGGTCGGAATCAGTATATACCCGGCCGAGAAGGTCCCTAAGGTCGCACCTAATGTGTTGAGCGCGTAGAGCCTCCCAATCTGAGCTCCCGATTTTCGTCGGGCGAAAAATCGGCACATAAGGGGAAAAGTTCCCCCCATACAGATGCTCGGTGGCAGCAGAAGCATGGCGGAGAAGAAAATGTGAAGAGAGGTAGTTAACCAAGGGAAGTTAGGCAGGAGTTGTACCCAATAGGCGTAAAGATGCTCGACGACACTCAGGGTCGGCACGAAAAGCAGCGCCGTTAAAGCAATTCCGATTTCAAGCAGGGCATATGTTTTAAGCAGGTTCGCATCTCGATCGGAATAACGACCAAGGAGAAAACTACCGAGCGCCAGGCCTGCCATGAAGGTCGCTGCAACCACGCTGACTGCAATCATGGTGTTGCCGAAGGTTAGCGAGAGATACTTTGACCAGAGAATTTCATAGATCAGAGCACAGCAACCTGATAGGGCAAAGATGAGATAAACAAACCTCTTGTGCAGTCCTGAGATACTCATAACCCCCCGGTTTAAAGTCAAACAGTTCAGGACATTAACAACTGCAAACAATGTGCCGCCTCTAATGTTTACGCGAGCCAGCAACAACAGGAAAACCTTCCACGAACGTAACGAACTAGAATGATGAGAGGAATCCCATTTTAACCCTTCATGTGATGTCGAATAAAAACCATAAAGAGAGATCGGGATTCACAATTTGATGGCCACACAGAGGGTTAACAGTCAGCCAAAACACGTTAAATATCAGGTCAATCATTAGCGCAAAGAATTTTACAGACAATGTTTAGAGTTCAGTTGGGGAAATGACCTTTCAAAATAAAGTCGTTTTTAAGGGGAACAGCTCGACAAGGGAGAGAAAAAAAACAAGCAACCTCTATTGTCTAACTTTTGTGGCTTTAGTTAGCGAGCAGCATAAAAAAAGGGGCGCCTCGAAAGGCACCCCTTATGATCTTGCATATGAGCTTGCGGACTAGATGCCAGCAGCTTCTTCCAGCATTGCAGTCGTAACCGACTTAGGACGCTCGATACCGTAGCCGAGAGCGCGGTCCCAAGTGATGTTGGCGAGGCAGCCAAGTGCACGGCCGATTCCGAACAGAACGGTGTAGAACTCGTACTGGGTAACACCGTAGTACCACTGGATAACGCCGGACTGTGCGTCGACATTTGGCCAAGGGTTTTTGGCTTTACCGTGCTCGGTGAGGACACCAGGAGCAACTTCAAAGATCATCCGGACCAACTGGAACAATGGGTAGTCTTTGAGACCTTCTGTCTTCATGCAGAACTCACGCTGAGAAGTGTATCGTGGGTCGGTCTTGCGGAGAACGGCGTGGCCGTAACCCGGGATAACCTGACCGCTGTTCAGAGTCGCCCAGAGAGCTTCTTTGAGCTTCTCTTCGGTCGGAACTTCACCACCGAGCTCTTCCATGAAGTTCTGGGTCCAACGAAGAACTTCCTCGTTTGCCAGACCGTGCAGAGGACCAGCTAAGCCGCCAAGGCCAGCGCTGTATGCGTAGTATGCGTCGGACAAGGCCGAAGCAACCAGGTGAGTCGTATGGGCAGAAACGTTGCCGGACTCATGATCAGAGTGGAGGATGAAATACATACGGGACACATCCTTGTAATCATCACTCTGGCCGATCATGTGAGCGAAGTTGCCGCCCATGTCGAGGTTCGGATCAGCAGCAATCTGATCGTTGTTGCGATACTTCTTGTTGTAGATGTATGCGCCGATCGGACCAAGCTTGGCCATCATGTTGTTACAATCTTCGTACATGTCTTCCCAGCAGGTCATCTTGTTGAACTTACCTTCACGGTAGTTCTTAGCGAACACAGAGTCGCGCTGCATGGCGAGAACGGCGCTGGAGAACATGGCCATAGGATGAGCATCATCAGGGAGGGCATTCAGAACGTCATAAACGTACTGAGGAACTTCTGCACGCTTCTTCCAGTCTTCTACAACCTCAAGGGTCTGATCCATGGTCGGAACATCACCGGTCAAAAGCATGTACCAGAAGCCTTCGACGAAAGGATATTCACTACCGGGAACTTTTGGCAGAGCATCAAAGGTCTCAGGAATGGTCAAGCCACGGAAGCGGATACCTTCGAAGGGGTCGAGATAAGAGATATCGGTAACCAGGCACTTGACGCCACGAGCGCCACCGATAGCCTGAGCGATGGTAACATCACCCAGTTTGACATCGCCGCATTGCTTGACCAGCTTGGTGATCCGGGGGCGATGTGCATCAATTTTCTGACTCAGAACTTTTTTCAGTGTAGACATAATTCTCTCTCCTTTGGGAAATGATATGGTGGCGGGTTAGAAGGCCCACCAGAGTAAAACTGTCCCTTGTTTACCTAACAACTAACTGTCAAATGACAAATCATCCCGCCAACAAATCGATATTTGGTGCATTGAACCCGCACCAGAGGAAGATTAATGCGGCGGGAAGAATAATTAGAGACGACAAAGAGTAAATCATGCTTGTGATACTTTACCCTTTATCATTTCCAAATAACGTTCTAACAAGTCACCCCTGAAGTGTCAAGCCGATTTTGTATACAGTATGCGATTTCTTTTTTCCATACGGTGACATTTATCTTTTGCATTACCACTTCGCCATGCTAAAATGCCCAAAAAATAGGCATAAACTCATGTATATCGGCTCCCTTAAACTCAAGAACCCCATCTTTTCTGCGCCTATGGCGGGCATCTCTGACCTGCCTTACAGGCTCATCATGAAACGCCATGGCGCCGCACTGGTCTATTCTGAAATGATCAGCGCTAATGGCCTATTCTATAGCGGGAAAGCCACTCGCAAGCTCCTCCACTCCTCTCCGGAAGAGCACCCCCTGGCCGTGCAACTCTTTGGAGACACTCCGGAAAGACTCGCTGAAGCGACCGAGCAGGTAGAAGAATATGGTGAGCTGATCGATCTCAATCTCGGTTGCCCAGTACGTAAGGTTATCCGCTCTGGAGCAGGCAGCGCCCTTCTACGTGAACCGGAGAAGGTCGCACACATCGTCGCTGCGGTGCGTCGCGCAACAACACGACCGCTGACAGTCAAAATCAGGTCTGGCTGGGACCACGATTCTGTCAACTTTACCGAGATTGCCCGTATCGCCGTTGAAGAAGGCGTAGATGCCATCACTCTGCACCCACGCACACGCTCTCAGATGTTCGGTGGATCCGCCGACTGGACGCAGATAAAAGCGTTAAAAAAGGCTGTCTCGGTACCGGTTATTGGCAGCGGAGACCTCTTTTCTGCAGAGTGTATTAAAACCATGTTTGAGCAGACTGGATGTGATGCGGTCATGGTCGGTCGAGGCGGATATGGCAACCCCTGGATCATTCAACAGGCCCTTGAGTTGCTCGCAGACAAGCCGGGAAGCCAGCCGAGCACAGAAGAGCGTTTTGCCGTCGCCAAAGAGCATTTGGGGCTTTGCCTGGAAACATTCGGCCCGCAAAAAACACTGGGACATATGCGCAAGCACCTCTGCTGGTATGTCCGAGGGATGGAGAACTCGGCGGGCTTTCGCTCCGGTATCAACCAGACACGAACAATTAACGAGATGAGCACCCTGCTCGATAATTTCTTCACCTCTTCACTAGGGAGTGATGCCCAAAGATGATTAGCCGTGAACCTTTACCTGATACCGGCTCTACTCTCTACAGCAGGATTCTGGAGAACATAGACCGTGCGGTCATTGCCTTTGATCAGGAAGGCTGCATCACACTCTTCAATCCGGCCGCAGAAGCGCTCATGGAGCGTTCTTCCAGACAAATGGCCGGCCAGCACTACGAAGCCCTTTTCAAAGATCAGGAGACACTCCTATATCTGGTCAAAGTGGCCCTCAACGAAAGTCGCTCCATCACCGACGACGAAGGTCTCTACCTGCACAGGGCCAATGCATCCCCGCTGCCGGTCAATGCCTACGCAGCTCCGATCTATACCAATCGCGGCAACCAGGACGGGGCGGTTATGATCATCCGTGATCTGTCCCGCATCAAGGAGTTGGAAGGGACTCTCCGGCGGGCTGACCGCCTGTCGATCCTGGGGACCCTGGCCGCTGGACTGGCACACGAGATAAAAAACCCGCTGGGAGGCATTAAGGGCGCCGCCCAGCTTCTTGCCATGGAGCTGCCGAAAGAAAACTCTCTGCTGGACTACACGCAAATCATGGTCAAAGAAGTGGATCGTATTAATTTCATCATTGAGGAACTCATGGAGCTGGGTAATCCACGCACACCCGAATTTGCTGAAGTCGACCTGGCCAAAATTCTTGACGATATAGTTTTATTGCAACGAGAAGCAGCCCGTAACCAGAACACAAAGTTTACCTTAAGGTTCGACCCCAGCATTCCGCCGGTCCGAGGAGACGAAAGCCTGCTGACCCGGCTCTTCCTGAACCTTATAAAGAATGCGCGTGAGGCTATAGCCCATGATGGCGAGGTTACGATCGAAACGAGAATCGCCTCGAGCTACCATATGACCGGCCCGGGCCGACGCTCATCACCTATGGTGGACATCACGATCCGCGATACCGGCTGCGGAATTGCTGTCGAGGAAATGGAGCGCATCTTCACTCCTTACTTCACCACCAAGATCAAAGGTAGTGGCCTGGGGCTGGCTATTTCGCAAAAAATTATTGAAGACCACAATGGCCTGCTTAAAATTGAGAGCACCCCTGATGAGGGGACCACTATGATTGTTTCTTTACCGCTACGCCGTTAGCGAGTTCTTTTTCAAGGAGTGTCACACATGTCGATCAAACGAATTCTGGTTGCGGATGACGAAGAGAGTATCCGTTGGGTGCTTTCCAAATCCCTAACCAAACAGGGCTACCAAGTTGATCTGGCCAAAGACGGCAAAGAAGCATTGCTGATGAGCAGAAAGCAGAGTTATGACCTGGCGGTCCTTGATATAAAAATGCCAGGCATCACCGGATTAGAGCTTTTAAGCAAGTTCCAGGAAGAGTGTCCCCAAGCGCTGATCGTTATCATGACTGCAGAATCTTCCATGAAGAATGCCGTGGAAGCAATGAAACGCGGCGCCTACGATTATCTGACCAAGCCTTTTGACCTTGACGCACTGGATGCCATCATCTTCAAGGCGCAGAAGGCGTCAAAGATCTCTGCCGAAGTGTCTGTGCTTAAGCAGGAGATCAAAGATCATTACCAGCTGGAGAGGACGATTATCGGTCAGAGCCAGCCAATGCAGAAAATTTACAAAACCCTCGGCAAAATTGCGCCATCAGACATAACGGTTCTCATTTACGGTGAAAGTGGTACCGGTAAGGAATTGATCGCCAGGGCAATTCATTTCAACAGCCCCCGCCTTGGTAAACCTTTCATCGCACTCAACTGCGCCGCGATCCCTGGAGAGCTCCTTGAAAGCGAACTTTTCGGCCATGAAAGAGGCGCCTTTACCGGCGCAACCGAAAGGAAGATCGGCAAATTCGAACAGGCCAATGACGGCACCATCTTCCTTGACGAAATCGGTGACATGCCTCTGGAGTTGCAAGCCAAACTGTTAAGAGTCCTGCAGGAAAAAGAAGTGACCCGCACCGGAGGCAACACAACAATTCAAATCAACACCCGCATTGTTGCAGCGACCAATCAGGACCTTAAGAGCAAAGTGCAGCAGAAAGAGTTTCGTGAAGACCTCTACTACCGCCTGAATGTGGTTCCACTTGAGCTCCCCGCACTACGTGATCGCCGCGAAGATATCCCAAACCTGGCAGACTATTTCCTGGCCAAAGCCCATCAGGAATATGCGTCTCCGGCAAACGGCTTTGCGAAAGAAGCGATGGACCTGCTTTGCAGCTATGATTGGCCAGGCAACGTTCGCGAGCTTGAGAACGCCATCCAGAGAGCCTCCCTGCTCTCGCCCGATGCGCTTCTCAACGCCGCAGACTTTCCAGACCTGACGTCAGCACAAGGTTCCAGCGGCAATGGCACATCGCTGGAGGCATTGATCACACAGAAGCTGCAGAGCTCTCTCGCGCAAATCGACCTGCAGGACATGGACAATCTTTACGAAATGGTGCTGCACCAGATGGAACGCCCTTTGATCAACATCGTTCTGGAAAAAACGCGCGGCAACCAGGTAAAGGCCGCAGAAGTCCTCGGAATCAACCGCAACACTCTGCGCAAGAAGATCCAGACTCTCAATATCACGGCGAAACGTAACTAGCCGTATCATTCAACAAGTCAAAACGTCAAAACGGCGCTCAGTCATTGTGCGCCGTTTTGGTTTCCTTCTCTACTTTATCTCCGGTCCATGCAATGCTATCTTAATGGCTATGCAACAGCCAATTCGCAACCAAAGCACTAAAAGCTTACCGACCGTATCGATTATTGTCGCCATGACCAGCGAACGGGTCATTGGCACCCTGCAGGGCTTGCCCTGGCATCTTCCCGAGGATTTACAGCTATTCAAACGCAGGACCCTCGGCAAAACGGTCATCATGGGCCACAAAACCCATCAGTCGATAGGCCGGCCACTCCAGGGGCGCCACAATATTGTTTTGAGTCGCGCACCATTAACCATAACAGGCGTACAAGTCTGCAGCAGCTTTATCGAAGGCCTTGCTGAGGCCGCCCGTCATGGGCAGCCGATCTTCGTGATCGGCGGAGCAGAGCTCTACAAAAAATCCTTACCGATTGCATCCGATCTACATATTTCCTGGGTCGAAGAAAATGCAGCGGGCGACATCCATTTCCCGCCTTTCGATCTTGATGACTGGAGAGTTCTTAGCATCTCAGAATATTCAGGGTTCAATCATATCCATTATCAACGCAACAACACCTAGCACCCTAGTGCCTTGAGCGATTGTACAGGGCTGCCCGGCGCGACGGGTTTGGATGGCACACACGAAAGGGAGATGAAATGCAAGAAACCAATATCAAGCGCGCCAGAGTGGCAGTTCTCGACGAGATTCTGGGGAAAAGCTTTCCGGTCCTGGATCATGGTCACGTAAGGATCATCGATTATATGGGCGATGATGCCGCAATCGTGCAGGCGGCAAGAGTGTCCTACGGAGCGGGCACAAAACAGGTCCATGAAGACCGTGGTTTGATTCGATATCTGCTGCGCAACGCACACACAACCCCTTTCGAGATGTGCAAGCTAAAGCTGCATATCCGTGTGCCGATGGACTGCTGGCGTCAGTGGATACGTCATCGTACCGCATCAGTCAATGAGTACAGCACACGTTACTCTGAGGCAATCTCCGACCAACAGGGGACTTTGCCCGGAGAATGGCGCCTCCAGACGACTCTGAATAAGCAGGGCAGCGAAGGCTTCCTTGATCTCGACCTGGGCAAGGAGTTGACTATCAGCGAGGCGAAATTTCACCAATCCGCAAGAGATTTATACCAATCGCGGATTGAATCGGGAGTGGCTCGCGAGCAAGCCCGCAAAGACCTCCCCCTCTCGACTTACACAGAAGCCTACTGGTCGATTGACCTGCACAACCTCCTGCACTTTCTCATGCTGCGTATGGACAGCCATGCGCAAACCGAAATCCGTCAATATGCAACAGTGATCGGAGAAGAAATCGTCGCCCGCTGGGTTCCTTTTGTCTGGGAGGCCTTCAGAGACTACAGGTTGAACGCTATGCGACTTTCCGGACCAGAGACGGAACTTATGAGGTTGCTGATTGCACAGGACCAACCTGCGGCAAAAGAGTGGCTAAAAGAACATGGCTGGGTCAGCTTAAAGGACGGCAAGAAATCAAGAGAAGCGAAGGAACTCGAAGTCAAACTGGAGACATTGGGACTACGACTTCCTTAAAAACATCAGGAGCAAGCACCCAACAAAAAAGCCGGCCATTTCAGGCCGGCTTCAAGCTGCATAGTCATCACTACGTTCCGATCTGCTCTCAAAACGCGTGAACTCGCCAAGAAAAGTCAACTGTTCGACTCCAAGTGGCCCGTTTCTCTGTTTACCGATGATCACCTCGGCGCTGCGCTCGTGATTCTCTCCACAGCTGTTGTCGCGCTTTTTACAGGCGTCGCAATATACCGTCTCACGATAGAGGAACATTATGACGTCGGCATCCTGCTCAATCGCACCCGACTCACGTAAATCAGAAAGAATAGGTCGCTTGTCTGTGCGACTCTCAAGAGAACGATTTAGCTGAGACAAGGCGATGACCGGCACATCGAGCTCTTTGGCCAGAGCTTTCAGAGAACGTGAGATCTCTGAGATCTCCTGCTGACGGTTTTCAGTGGTTTTACCGGTCATCAACTGCAAATAATCAACGACGATCAGGCCAAGATTGTTTTCCGCTTTAAGGCGACGAGACTTTGCACGAACTTCCAAAACGCTGATAGAGGGGGTATCATCGATATAGATCGGAGCCTCAGCGATAATCCCGGCCGCATTGACCAGGGTAGGAAATTCAGACTGAGCCAGTTTGCCGGTTCGAACCCGTCCGGCTTCAATACGAGCGACCGAACAAAGCAGACGCTGGACGAGCTGTTCCTTGCTCATCTCCAACGAAAAGACCAGTGAAGTAACGGGTTTACTGGAATGCATGGACGCGTATTCAACGAGGTTGAGACAGAAAGCCGTTTTTCCCATAGAGGGTCGCGCGGCAACAATAACCAGATCACCACCCTGCATACCTGAAGTCATATTGTCGAGATCTTTGAAACCGGTCGGGACACCTGTAATCAGCTCTTTTCGGCTGTACAGCCCTTCAATCGTCTTGATCGTGTCCTTAACGATATCCTTGGTCGCATAATAAGACTGCTTGGTCTTCATATTGGCGATCTTGAAGATCTCGCCTTCAGCCCAATCAAGGGAGGTCTCAACTTCACCGCCCTCATAACCTCTGCTGGCAATTTCGGTCGCAACCTTGATTAATTCTCGAGCGATGGCCTTCTCTTTTACAATTTTACAGTAATAGGAGATGTTGGCCGCGGTCGGCACATAATCGACGAGCGTTGCCAGGTAGGAGCTGCCGCCAACTTCCTCGAGAGCATCCTGCGTCTTCAGGATGTCGGTCAAGGTGACCAGGTCAGCGGGTTCATTGCGCTCATACAGAGCGATCAACCCATTAAAGATTTTACCGTGGGAGGCTCGATAGAAGTCTTCTGGACGCAGAGATTCCAATGCCCTGCTCAGGGCCTCGTTCTCCAATAGGATCCCCCCCAGAACAGACATTTCTGCTTCCAGGTTCTGGGGTGGCAGGCGATGTTCAGCGCGGTCTTGCACGTTCGCCCTCAAGGGAAAAGAGGGGCCTGCACGAGAGCAAGCCCCTGAAGTCAGTTACAGCTTTTGTTCTTAAGCGTCTACAGGAGTCTCTGCAGGAACGTCTGTAGAAACCGGCTGAGCATCTTCACTGATAACATTAATCTTAACGATAGCATTAACACCAGCATTCAGCTTGATATCAATCGCGTGCTCACCAAGTTCTTTAATCGGCTGCTCAAGCAGGATCTTGCGACGATCGATTTCAATACCCTGGGAAGAGAGACTTTCAGCGATTTCCATAGAGGTGACCGAGCCGAACAGCTTGCCTTCTTCGCTTGCTTTGTGCACAAAAGTACACTCAACAGCCTCAATCCGTGCCTTGACGTCAGCAGCTTCCTGGCTCAGCTTCTCAGCCTTGCGATTCAACTGGCGCTTGTGATGCTCAAGTTCTTTGAGCTTAGCCTCACTCGCTTCAACAGCCAGCCCCTGAGGAACCAGGAAATTACGACCATAGCCAGGCTTGACCTTAACCACTTCACCAATGGTCCCGAGATTTTTAACATTTTCAGTCAGAATGACATCCATCTTTTTATCCTCCCAAAATCTTTATGATTCAGGTTCTTTTGGTTTGCGAAAATCAGCCCACAAGTCAAATACGCCAATTCCAGTGACAACCATCGGTAACGGATTAACCAACGTGACCAGCAGGTAGCCGACAGTCCTTATCATCGGCGAAAAAGCTTTGCGGCGAAAAAAACAATCAATAACAGCCAGACCTTGCAGAAAGTAAACCGGCAAGAGAATCACCAGCAGGTTCAGGGCAAAGGTTCCAGCTATCCCTTCAACAAATGCAACCAGGAAACCAGCAGTTATCAGTATCCAGACCAGCCATTCAGGAGACTTCCACTCGGGGAAGGCTCTACCCGGAACAGTATAACGACCTCGTGCCAGCAGCGACAGCATAAAGATCAGGCCGACGACCATAAGGCCGCTGACGGTGATCGAAATCCCCGGATAAGCTTTCTCCAGGAAGCTGGCCATATTCTCTATCGCCAGCCCTACCTCGCGCTTCTGGGCTGCAGGAAGGTCTGCGTCAGCAAACATATCCTGCATGATCGTCGTGGTCTGGACAATTTCCTTGCCGATCAGATCACTGACTGTTACCAAGGGCGACTGACCGGAGACAGCTGAGACAACCAGCAATCCGCAAACACTCGCCGCGACCATGGCCCACAAAACAGCGACTGCAGACTTATCCCAAGCGAACCCTCGGTTTAACAACCAGGGTAACGCAACGCCCGGAATACCAAACTGAACCAGGTACATGGCGGACGAAGCTGAATCGGCTGTCAGCAGTACCAGGAGTGCAGTCAATGCAACTGTCACTCCTGCGGCTGCTGAGCCAACACGCATACCAACAAAAGCTGCCGGAAGAGGCGTGAAGAGGTTCACTGCAACAGCAGCAAAACCCAGAGCGGCAAAGGTTCCAAACAACGCATACCCGGCTATCGTGCCGAGAACAACGTAAAGTCCTCGCTGCATCATCATCGCGCTAGCGCTGCGATGAACCTCTCTCGAGAGAGTGGCTTGCGGTGAAAGGCAGCAACGCGATATTACGCGCGCGCTTGATTGCTTCTGTCAATTTTCTCTGATGATCCGAACAGGTACCAGAAATCCGCCGTGGAGTAATCTTGCCACGCTCGGAAATAAAGTAACGCAGTGAGCGGATATCTTTGTAGTCGATTGTTGCTTTCTTATCGGCACAGAAACGACAAACTTTGCGACGGCCATAACGCCGACGAGGTCCACCGCTGCGATTTCCTTCATATGCCATGATTATATCTCCTTCTTCATCATCTTAAGATTGATTCGAATGTTAGGATTTTTCTGTTGATTCCTCAGTAGCAGCTTCAGCTTCTACTGGGGCTTCGGTGGCACTTTCGGTCGCCTCAGCATCTTCTGCGGGGGCTTCTTCGGGTGCAGCCTCAACAACAGGAGGCGCCTCGTAACCACCTTCCAGAATGATGGTCTGGAACTTGATTACCTTTTCGTCGATGCGCATGCGGCGCTCGAACTCGGCAATAACAGTCGGCTCGGCGTCAAAGATCACCAGAACGTAACAGCCTTTAGACTGCTTCTTGACCTGATAGGCCAGTGTCCGGGTTCCCCAGTTTTCTACCTTGAGAACGTCAGCTCCCTGATCAGACAAGATCGTTTTGTACTTGTCGATGAGGGCAGTCTGATCGTCCCCGATAACTTCCGGGTGTACGATGAAGATTGATTCGTAGGTTCGCATAAAACCTCCTCTTGAGTTATTAGCCCCGCCAGGCGGAGCAAGGAGCGGAAACATCCTGCATGCTTCCTTCTAAAGAACTTTGTTTTCTACCACACCCCGCACCACGAGGCAACGGATTTTTATTAAAACAGACGACAGGGGTTGTCGGTGAATCCTGTCTCTGGATCCAGTCTCTGTCCACCGTTTGTTTAGACATTAAAACGGAAGTGCATGACATCGCCGTCTTTGACAAGATAGTCCTTGCCTTCAAGTCGCATCAGCCCTTTTTCCTTAGCACCTGCTTCACCTTTTGAAGAGATAAAATCTCCGTAGCCAATCACTTCCGCGCGAATAAAGCCCTTCTCAAAGTCAGTATGGATCACTCCAGCAGCTTGAGGAGCGCGAGCACCTTCACTAACAGTCCACGCACGCACTTCTTTGACCCCTGCAGTGAAGTAAGTGATCAAACCCAGCAAGCGGTATCCAGCATGAATCATCCGATCAAGGCCAGACTCATCGAGACCGAGCTCACCGAGAAATTCTGCTTTCTCATCCTCTGCCAATTCAGCAATCTCTGACTCTATTTTGCCGCAGATAATGACGATTTCAGCTCCTTCATTGGCAGCATGCTCCTTGAGACGATCAACGAATGGGTGCTCACCGGCAAGATCATCTTCTGAGACATTGGCCACATAGAGAACCGGCTTTGCGGTTATCAGGCAGAGTTCACCCAGTGGGGCCCATTGTTCAGCATTCAGGTCAGCATTGCGGGCAGGCTGTCCACTGTCGAGACATTTTTGCACCTTCTCCAGAATAGCCATTTCTTCCTGCATCTTTTTGTCGCCACTCTTTGCCTGCTTGCCGACGCGGTTGATGCGCTTCTCAACGGCATCCAAATCAGTCAGGTTAAGTTCCGTTTGTATCACTTCAACATCACGCAAAGGATCAATACTGCCATCAACATGCACGACATTCTCATCTTCAAAACAGCGCACAATATGGGCAATGGCGTCAACCTGACGAATGTGTCCAAGGAACTGGTTACCCAAGCCTTCACCGCGACTCGCCCCTTTCACCAATCCTGCGATATCGACAAACTCCATGGCTGTTGGCAGGACATTCTGTGGATTGACGATATCAGAGAGAACATCAAGACGGGGGTCTGGAACTGTGACGATGCCGACATTTGGTTCAATGGTACAGAAGGGGTAATTAGCTGCCTCAGCACCGGCAGATGTTATCGCGTTGAAGATGGTTGACTTACCGACATTAGGCAGACCAACGATACCGCATTTGAATCCCATAATTTTCTTTATCCATGTAAATAACGATAGCCGGAGCAGAAGCCCCGGCTATCGTTACAGTCGTGTTATGTCTTTTGGACCTAGGCCAGCAGAGGAGCAATAACCAGTGCGACAACACTCATCAGCTTGATAAGGATGTTCATGGCAGGACCAGACGTATCTTTGAAGGGGTCGCCAACGGTGTCGCCGATAACAGCTGCCTCATGAGCAGTGCCGCCCTTCTTCTCACCTTCAACTTTACCTTGTTCAATATACTTTTTGGCGTTGTCCCATGCGCCACCGCCATTGGACATCATCAGCGCCAGAAGTACACCAGCAAGAGTGGCACCAGCGAGCATGCCGCCGAGCGATTCTTTACCAAGCACGAAGCCGACCAATACTGGAGCAACAACGGCAACCACACCAGGCAGGATCATTTCACGCAGCGCAGCTTTCGCCGAGATGTCGATACATTTCTGCGAATCAGGTTTAACCCCTTCTTTGCCTTCAAGAAGGCCAGGGATTTCACGGAACTGGCGACGAATTTCATCGACCATCGCGCCAGCAGCACGACCAACACTGGTCATGGTCAGCGCACCGATAAAGAACGGTAGAGCACCACCGATAAATAGGCCGATAACAACCTTGGGGTCAATCAGGTTGATTGTTTTGAGGCCAACGGTCGTGGCATAAGCAGAGAAGAGCGCAAGAGCTGTCAATGCGGCAGAACCGATGGCAAAGCCCTTGCCGATAGCTGCAGTGGTATTACCGATGGCATCAAGACCATCGGTGATCTCACGAACGTCAGGACCGAGACCGGCCATTTCAGAGATTCCGCCAGCATTGTCAGCAATCGGGCCGTAAGCGTCGACCGTCATAGTCACACCGACGGTGGCCAACATACCGACAGCCGCGATGCCAATACCGTAAAGTCCGGCAAAATGATTGGCGACAAAAATAGAAGAGCAGATAATCAGGATCGGAATTGCAGTAGACTCAAGACCGACCGCAAGGCCATGAATGATGTTGGTCGCCGGACCGGTTTTGCTGGCCTCGGCAATGCGCAGAACAGGTGCATGAGCAGTATAGTATTCAGTAACCTGACCAATTGCGATGCCTGCCAGGGTACCAGCGAGGATGGCCCAGAAGACACCTGTGGTCAAACCAAGGTGACTAATAAAGAAGAAAGCAGCAATCAGGAAGCCACCAGCGGCAACAAACGTTGTATAATGAAGGGCCTTGGCCGGGTCCATCGACTTGAGAACTTTCATCGAACCGATGCCGATGAAGGAGAAGACCAAACCGATCATCGCCAGACCGAGAGGCAGCAGCATTGCCGCTGACTGCGTATTCAAACCACTGGAGACGGTACCGAGCTTGAGAAGCAATGCAGGGCTTGCCGCTGCGGCAATCGCGATGGTTGCGATAATCGAACCGACATAGGATTCGAAAATATCAGCACCCATACCGGCAGTATCGCCAACGCAATCACCGACATTGTCAGCAATAACGCCGGGGTTACGTGGATCGTCTTCAGGAATACCAGCTTCGACCTTGCCGACCAGGTCTGAACCGACATCAGCAGCCTTGGTGTAGATGCCGCCACCAACACGAGCAAAAAGTGCAATGGAGGAAGCACCCATGGCGAAACCATTGATATATTTGGCTGTTGCAGGATCGCCACCAAACATGATGTAAGCAATGCCGACGCCAACCAGACCAAGGGAAGCCACGGCGAGACCCATGACGGCACCGCCGTTAAAGGAGACCTCTAGAGCCTTAGCCTGACCCGATGCGCGAGCAGCTTCGGTCGTTCTCACGTTAGCGCGAGTCGCTGCCTTCATACCAATGAAGCCGCATGTCATCGAGCAAAGAGCACCACCAAGGAAGGCCAAAGCCGTCTGGATGTTCATGCCCACAGCAATCAAACAAAAGACGATGGCAATAAAGATCGCCAGCACGCGGTATTCACGGCCAAGAAAAGCCATTGCACCGTTATAAATATCGTCGCCGATCTCTTTCATTCTGTCGTTGCCAACAGGTTCAGCCTTGACCACGTTGTACAGGATAATAGCAATCACAAAGCCGACCACACCGAGAATTGGTGCAAACATCTGCAGTTCCATTTTTTTAGTTCCTCTCTTAATCTTTGTGCTGAGTTAAGTAGTTACGCTCAGGTTAATATTTCACGATTGTTATAACTATTCATAGCTTGCTGAGCCCCTTCACGCAAAAACATCTCAAGGGCTTCAGTCGCTACATCTATATATGTTCCGAGCTGTTTACGCTCTGCGGCATTGAATCGGCTCAAGACATGCCCTGAGACGTCACCGCCTCCCGGAGGTCTTCCAACACCCATGCGCAATCTATTGTAACCCGACTCGCCGAGAGCAGAGCCAATACTACGCAGGCCGTTATGCCCGCCATGGCCACCACCAACCTTGACCCGAAGGGAGCCAAAAGCCAGGTCAATTTCGTCGTGAACCACAATCAAATCCCCCGGCTCAACACCGAGGGATTGACAAGCAGGGGCAACGCTTACGCCACTGCGATTCATGAATGTTTGCGGCAACAGGATCGTCACCTCTTCGCCAACCATTCGCCCCACACCATAAAGACCTTGATAACCTTTACGTTTCAGCGCGATGCCGGCTCTGTCTGCCAGACAGTTGGCAACCATAAAGCCAATATTGTGGCGAGTTTCGGCATATTCAATACCAGGGTTGCCCAACCCGACGATCAACTTCAAAAGCGCCTCGCCTACTCTGCGTCAGCAGCCTCTTCAGAGACATCTTCTGTCTCTACGCCCTCTTCTGCCTCTTCATCAACCTCGACTTCTTCAGCCATGCGACCAACAACAGTCAGCACCGTGAAGTTGACATCGTGCTGTGACTCAACACCTTCAGGAAGAGAAAGTTCATCAATATGGACAACATCACCGATATTCAAGGCGGTGACATCAACCTCGATGGAAGTCGGGATATTGGTCGGCAGGCAGTAAACTTCGACCTCATGACGAACCAACTGCAAGGTACCACCTTCAATTTCGCCCTGAGATTTTCCAACAGGCTGCACGGGAACCATGACGGCCAAAGTTTTCTTCAGATCGATCGCCAGAAAATCAATGTGCATGGGATTTCGACGGATCGCATCAATCTGCATATCCTTAAGGATAACAACCAGGCCATCAAATGGGCCATCTCCCTTGAGGGTAATCAGGGTATTCCAGCCAGCTTCGGTGGCAACTGCCTTCTGCAGAGCTTTCGGGTCAAGACGAAGGTTAAGGGCCTCAACGCCTTTTCCATAAACTACTGCAGGCACCAGGCCGTCCTGACGGACCTTGCGAGAGCCGCCCTTACCTATGCGAACTCGCGTTTCTACATTCAGTACCGATTTGGCCATTTATCTATTCCTCCATCCTTGAACTTCTTAATTTAGTTTCTTTATTGGTTTCTGTCACAACTACACGAAAAGTGAGCTAACAGATTCATCACCGTGAATACGACGGATAGCTTCCGCCAAAATATTTGCGACAGAGATCGTCCTGAGTCGTGAACAATTCTTGACCTTTTCATCGGTAGGAATTGTGTTACAGACCAGAACTTCCTTTAGATCGCTTTCGTTGATCCGTTCCAGGGCAGGCCCGGAGAGGACCGCATGGGTTGCCGTAGCATACACATCTCCAGCGCCATGGGCCTTGAGTGCCGCAGCTGCCTGACAAAGGGTGCCGGCCGTATCGATCATGTCATCAACGATGATACAGGTCCGGCCATCGACATCACCGATGATATGCATGACTTCCGAGACGTTGGCGGCGCTGCGACGCTTGTCTATAATCGCAAGACCGGCATTCAACCTTTTAGCGAACGCCCTTGCTCGCTCGGTACCACCCGCATCTGGAGAAACAACCACAAGTTCTTCGGTAAAGCGGGCCTTGACGTCTTCAAGAACAGCAGGGGCCGCATAGAGATGATCAACCGGGATGTTGAAAAAGCCCTGGATCTGGCCCGCGTGCAAATCGACGCAGAGAACCCGTTGCGCACCCGCGGTAGTAATCAGGTCTGCGACCAGTTTGCTGGTGATCGGTGTCCGCGGAGCAACCTTGCGATCCTGTCGAGCATAACCGAAGTAAGGAATAACTGCTGTAATGCGGGCAGCCGACGCTCGTTTCAGGGCATCAATCATAACCAACAGCTCCATCAGGTTATGATTCGCAGGCTGACAGGTCGATTGAACGACAAAAACGTCTCGACCTCGGACGTTTTCGTTAATTTCAACCATAATTTCGCCGTCGGAGAAAGACTTGACGGTTGCCTGGGCTAAAGGCACGGAGAGGTGACGACAAATTTCCTGCGCAAGGGCTGGATTTGCATTACCGGTAAAGATCTTCAGTTCTTTAAACACATCATCACCTGTTTCTCTGGAAACTTCAGGCCATGTCAATGCATGGCCCGTGTCTCAACCCATTATCAATGTAAGCGACCTCCTCAAACATCCGGAGGTAGCAATCTTGCGAGTGGCAGGGGCGACAGGGATCGAACCTGTGAATGCTGGAATCAAAATCCAGTGCCTTACCGCTTGGCGACGCCCCTATTTTTTACTCGGTCCTACAGTGGGTTGACGACCTGCACCCACCAATCTGTTTCCGTTGACAGAACTTTGGCAACTTTTCCCGCCTGGTCTTGATCGTCAAAAACGCCAAAAACTGTCGCCCCGCTACCGGACATGAGCGCCCCGGCAGCACCGCCAGCAAGCAAACGTTCTTTGATCGTCGTGATCACAGGATGACGTTGGCAGGTGACAACTTCGAGATCATTATGCAGCAGACGTACTAAGCCGCTTGTTCTCACGGGAAACCTCGGGATTTTAGCGATTGGCCGAGAGCATGTCAACCCCAAAGTTTTGAAAACCCATGCTGTCGAAACTTCTATACCAGGATTCACCAAAACAAACGTAGTTGGCGGCATTCCGGGCCAGGGTTGCAACCTCTCGCCAACGCCAGTGGCCCAGGCGGAAGACTGATCACAAAGAAAAAAGGGAACGTCTGCTCCGATCGTCACACCGATACTTATCATTTCGCTCTGCGAGAGGTTCACATCCAACATGTCGTTCAGTGCCAAGAGAACCGATGCAGCGTTTGAGGAACCGCCACCCATCCCGGCCGCTGCAGGAATCTTTTTATCAATCCGTACTGCTACACTGCACTCCTCTCCTATATAGGAGAGGAAAAGACGTGCAGCTCGCGCAGCGATATTTTCAACCCCTGGAGAGAGAACTAGCCGTGGACAGCAAACTGTTATCTCAGTCCCGCTGGAGATGGCAATTTCCAGACGATCCTGGATAGCAACCCTCTGCATCAGTGTCGCCAGGTCGTGGTAACCATCTTCGCGGCGACCCGTAACATACAGGCACAGGTTAATCTTTGCCGGTGCGTGAACAACCTTCTTCATGAATGAACCCTATCCAGCATTTAGAATCAAAGACAACCTAGAGTACCCTGCAAACTTGAAACGTCCCTGACCAATACCAACCACAAGATCAACAGTCAAGCAGATCAAGCGTCTCAACTCCTTAAAATATTACACATCTCAATCGTTAAAGTCCTAATACACAATATTTTAATCTTTAGCGCTCATAGGCAGGAAGATAAAGCTCGAGAGCTCACCCTGACAACAAACTGAACCGTCCCCACCATTTTTTTTCACACACAAACAAGCAAATACAAAAAAACGTTTTAACACATATTTCAGCAGCACCTCCGTCTGGCCAATATCCGCCACATAAGGTCAAGATTAGCCACATCGGGACAGGCAATAAACACAACCAAAAGCACACAAGTCCTTGCAAAATGGCCTTTTTGTGCTTGAATGTACAAGTTGCAAACAGTTTTTTAAGAATGGCATCTTCCTTGCGTTAAGATGTTTAGTAAACATCAATTGAAAGTGGCATTCGCCCTTGTTTCACTAACCCCATTATAGGAGGTAAAACAGCATGAAAAAAGCAAAGCGTCTACTCTCTTTGGTCAGTGCAATCGCACTGGTCGCAGCATTTGCACTGCCCACCACGGGCTTCGCAGAAAAAACCCGTCTCGGCTTCGGCGGTGGTCCCGAAGGCGGCACCTTCCAGTACTTCTCAAACGGTATTGCTTCCCGTCTCTCTAAAATGCTGGACAATGTTGAAGTGTCCAACATGGCTTCTGCCGGTTCCGTTGAGAACGCTCGTCGCGTCAACTCAGGTGAAATTGATTTTGGCATCTCATACTCTGGCGACACCTACCTGGCCCGCAATGGCCGCCTGACGAACGACACCAACAAGTATCCCAACATCCATGCTATGGCTTTCCTCTATGGTGCTCCTGCTCACCTGATCGTTCTCGAGAAGAGTGGCATCAACTCGATTGCTGACCTCAAAGGCAAGCGCATCGCTGTTGGCGGCGCTGGCTCAGGTGCAGCTGCTGCCGCACAGCGCTTTTTTGGTGCCATTGGTCTGTGGGACAACATGAATGTTGAGTACATCGGCTACAGCAAAGCTGCTGCAGCGATCGGCGATGGCCTGATCGACGCCATGTGGGTTTTTGCCGGATTCCCCAACAGCTCAGTTATTCAGGCTGCAGCCAGCAACAAGATCAAGATCCTTTCTACTTGGGAAACAGGCGAAAAAGGTGGTGCCTTTGAGGCGTACCCTTTCTACGCACCGATTACTATTCCCGCAGGCACTTACAGTGGCGTTGATTATGATGTTATGTCATTCCAGGATTCCGCTCTTTGGGTTGCCAACAAAGACGTTGCCCCTGAGCATGTCTACAATGCCCTGGCAAACATCTACACCAAAGAAGGTCTCTCCTACATGGTCAAAGTTAAGAGCACAGCCAAAGCTATGTCGGTTAAAGGCGCCCTTACAGGTATCGTGACTCCGGTACATGCCGGCGCACAGAAGTACTGGAAAGAGCAAGGGCTCACGTTGACTGCGGATCAAATGGGTCAATAAGGTTCAAATATTTCTTTTAGTTCGCGAAGCGGGGCCATTCGGCCCCGCTTCTGCACTCTGTGACACTTTCTACAAAATCAGAAGCGACACACATCTCTAACCAGGCAGGTACGCAGAATGGCTATAGAACTCCAGGAAGATTTAAAAGACCTCTCTCCCGCAGAGCAGGAAAAATTAAAAAAATTAATGGAAAAGGATTCCAAGTCCTACCGTTCACCAACCGGCATCTTTAAATGGCTGGTTGCAGTGCTCGGCGGTGGCATGGTTCTATTCTATTTTTACACGGCGGGTTTAGCCGCTGTTGGGACCCAGTATCACCGCGGGGTCTATGTTTTTGTTACCTATGTGTTGGTCTTCCTGCTTTACCCCGCAGGCACGACGAGAATGCGCATTCCGCTTTCTTTAGTCATAGGCAGCATCATTTCTGCCGCGATTGCAGGGCTTGTTTTTTTTGAATCGATTGATGCATTCCATGCTGAGTTAGTAAGTGTCAATATGGGCTTGATAGGCGCTATTCTGTTGGGTGGTGCCGTCATTGGAGCAAGCGCAACCTTTATCGACAGCAGCCTCATGAAGAAATGGCCAAACAATCCAACTCTTTCTGACATCCTTTACGCTTTGACAGCGGCGGGCGTCGTCTACTACTGGATCCATGAATTTGAAGTTCTCAATTACCGGGCTGGCGCAGAGACTCATCTCGATGCCATGATCAGCATCGTCGGGATCGTCCTTTCACTTGAGGTCTGCCGACGAGTTCTTGGCTGGTCGATGACTTTTGTTGGCCTCGGCATGTTTATCTACGGTTATCTCGGGCCCATTTTTCCGGAAATTATCGCCCATCGTGGCTTCGGCATTGAGCGTCTGTGTACCGCACTTTATCTGACAACCAACGGGGTGTTCGGGGTCATGGCCAACGTTTTGGCAACCTACGTCATTCTGTTTATCTTCTTCGGTGCCTTTCTGCACAAATCGGGCGCGGGCAAGTTCTTCATAGACTTTCCCCTGGCATTGGCCGGTCGCAGCACCGGTGGGCCGGCAAAGGTTGCCGTTATTGCCTCTGCTTTCTTTGGTTCGGTTTCCGGCAGCGCTATCGCCAATACAGTTTCCACAGGAGCCTTTACCATACCGCTGATGAAACGGGCCGGCTTCAGGCCCCACGTTGCCGGAGCCATCGAGCCATCTGCGTCAATCGGCGGCATGTTCCTGCCTCCGGTTATGGGCGCCGGCGGCTTCCTGATGGCCGAGCTGACCGAAACATCATATGCCTACATCATGATGATCGCCATCTTCCCTGCCCTGCTCTACTTCTTCTCGGTCTTCTGCATGATTCACTTCGAAGCCAAGAAACAAGGAATCAAGGGGATTGACGACGATGAATTTCCGCACTGGAAGGACGTCTTGAAAAAACAGTGGTATTACTCCCTTCCATTAATCATCATCACGATCCTAATGGTCATAGGAAAATCCCCCGGGATGGCTGCTTTCTGGTCTGCACTCTCATGTATTGTCGTAAGCTGGGTAAGGCAGGACAGGGAAGTCTCGTTCAGGGACAGGTTGATTTTTGTACCTGTTGCGATCCTGTTTATTATGATTGTTGCTCTCGGTTATATCGAGCTTCCGTTTCAAACATTGTTCGGATTTAAAATCCAATTTTTCGTTACTTTGTCAGCAACAATCTGGTGTCTGCTGGTCAGTGCTTTCCGTAAAGACATTTTGATGGATCTGAAAGGTATCTGGGAGGCAATCCTGACCGGCGCCAACAACACCCTGATCATCGGTGCGACACTCGGCGTCATCGGCATTATCGTCGGAACCATTTCCTTAACCGGAATCGGCCTCAAGTTCTCCGACATCATCATCTCGCTGGCCAGTGGTAATCTGCTTGCGGCAATCTTTCTGGTCGCCCTTGCTTCGCTGGTGCTTGGTATGGGAGTTCCGGTCACAGCAGCCTACCTGATCACTGCAGTGTTGGCAGTGCCGCCACTGATGGAAATGGGCGTCCCCTTGCTCTGCGCACACATGATCGTTTACTGGTTCAGCCAGGATTCGAACATTACTCCGCCAGTCTGCGTCGCAGCCTATGCAGGAGCTGCAATTGCCGGATCTGATCCTTGGAAAACCGGCTGGACCAGCTTCAAGTTCGCCAAGCTGCTATATGTCATGCCGATTCTCTTTGCGTTCACTCCGGCAATCCTGTTCCAGCCTCACACGGCAAACGTCAAGGTCCCAACACTCGCCGATGACTTGCCCTTCGCATCGGTGCTCTCTGTTGAGGTTAGAGAGGGAGGCACTATTGTAGCTGGCGACACAGTGGTCAGGATCATGGTTGGTGACGAAATTATCGATATCAAAGCCGAACGTGGTGGCAACGTAACTGAGGTCAAAACCTTCGCTGGCGGCATGGTCAACCCAGGCGAAACTATTATTGAAGCCGTTGATCCTGCGACGGGATGGCAGACAATTTCTTCTTTCTGGTCCGCATTCCTGGGCACGATTGCTTTCTCGGCAACCACCATGATGTTCTGGTTCAGGCGCACCACCATTCCGGAGTGGTTACTTTTAGCCGTCGGCACGCTGTTCCTTTACTGGCCGACTTTGGTGTCAGATGGAATTGGCCTCGTTTTGGTAGGCCTGGTAATCTTCATGCAAATCGCAAAAAACAAGAAAGAGTTTGGCTCTGCCATTGCTCCGTCATAAACAAAGAGGATTAACATGACACGAAACATCAAAAACATTCTCTTCGCAACGGATTTTTCCGATTCATCGCAGCAGGCAGCTGACTATGCTGTAACCCTTGCGCACCTTACTGACGCTAAATTACATGTCCTGCACGTCATAAACGAACTGGATGAGCACCAACGCGTCATGATCCCCAGAGAGGCCTTTCTGGTTCTTGAAAAAGAAGTTGAGGTTCAAGCCGTCAAGGAGCTGGAGAAGTTCTGCAGGGAACAAACGGAAGGGTTGAGCACCGTAACTCATGCCGTCGTTGGCGCCCCATTCAAAGTCATTCTGGAGATGGGAGGCAAGGTGAATGCCGATCTAATCGTTATGGGAACCCATGGTCGCACCGGAATCGAGCATGTGATCGTCGGCAGCACTGCTGAACGAGTCGTCAGGCGGTCTAAGATCCCTGTTCTCACGGTTCGCTGTGAAGACTAAACCCTAACCTTTAAACCTTAAGCAACAAAAAGGCGAAGCTTAATGCTTCGCCTTTTTGTTGCCTTGAAATTGGGCTGTTCTGACAATAAACTTTCCCGATGACGCGAAGCTTTCAGCACGTTTCAGGGCAAACATCTGGCAAGCTTAAGGTAAACCGTGTTCCGCTTTCAGGAGAGGACTCAAAACTCACATCACCGGAGAGGAAGCGTCCAAGAAGTTTCATACTATAGGTTCCAAGACCTCGACCTGAACCTTTTGTGGAAAAATCACGTTGGAAAATACGCTGATGGTAGGAGGCCGAAATAACTGTTGCGTTATGAACCCAGAAGTTGAAGCCGGCAGCGCTTTTATCAACACCCAGAGTCACCGTATAGCCTTCGGGAGACGCCTCCAGTGCATTTTTCACCATATTACCAAGGATACGGCGCAGCAGAGTGGCATCACTGACAAATGACGCCCTGGTCACGTTATCGCCGACTTTCAGGATACGCTTACGGGAAATTTCCTGCCCTTCGTAAAGCTCAATCACATCTTTCAACACATCCAGGCTAGTCAGGACATGGTTGTCCACCTTCAGTTCACCCTTCTCTACCGCCAACAACACGCGCTGGGCATCAATCTCCTCGATAACCTTTTGCGATGCCGACTGAATACGGCGACTCACCATCATAGGATCTACACTCTCATCAATCTCCATAAGTTCTGCAAAGCCTTGAATGCTGGCAACGAGGTTGAGAATATCGTGAAAAAAAGTACGTTCTAAAGCCAAACGTCGACGTTCGTGACTCACATCGGTGCCAGCCAGCACAACAAACTCTTCACCACCAAAACAAAGTGGAGCTGACCAGACTCGCAGTGTCAAGTGCTGAGCGACAATCCCATCACGCTGAGTGAGAGTACACTCTTGGACACTATCCACACCGGACAAACCGGAAAGCATTGCAACCAAAGCCCCGCAGGTCTCACAAGAATCCGTCGTACCACAAACGGCGTCTTTGTCGAGCGCCACATGGCACTGCAGGACATCACCTACCAGCAGGCCAACCAGGCTTTCAGTCTCAGGCCTTCCGGAAAGATGATAGAATGCTCGGTTTGTAAATATGATTTGACGATAGTTGTTGAGTACGAGGACCATCCCCGGCATGACATCCAGCAAGTGCCTGGTTAGGAACGCACCATCGAAAAAGGAGGCCTGATGTTCCAGCTCTTCGTGAGAAGCGAGAGGGACGTCATTGACGAAATCAGGTCTGAGAGAGGGTGCAACGAAAGTCATTACTGGGTCACGCCTCGTCGAAGCAGGTTCCGGCAATCAGAGTCACTGGAGCCTCAAGGTAACTTTTCAGTGAATCGAGGAACTCGGCAGCATCAGCGCCATCAAGAATTCGATGATCGGCGGAGAGGGTGACACGCACCATGGGCGCCACCACCAACTCTTCATGTTCATCAACCACAACTTCACCTTTGACAGTACCAACAGCGAGGACAGCCGCCTGAGGCGGTGTAATAATTGCGACAAAGGACTCGACACCCAACATCCCCATATTGCTGATCGTAAAGGTCCCACCCTCCTGATCTTCATCAGATAGCTGGCCAAGATGTGCCTTTTCTGCAAGGGCCTTGGCAGACTCGCCAAGTTGCTTCAGGGAAAGTTTTTCAACATTTTGAATAACCGGATAGAAGAGGCCACCTTCGGTTGCAACGGCCACAGCCAGGTTTATCTCCTCTTGCTCAACAGCTTCACCGTCGATCCAGTGGCTGTTCACCCAGGGGTGTTCTTTGAGCGCTGCGGAAGAAGCGGCCATAATGAAGTCATTGATCGTAATGCCGAGATCTTTACGAAAACGAATGATATCCGTCATATCAACGGCAACGGTCACAGAAAAATGTGGCTTATTCTGCCAACTCTCAACCATTTTACGTTCAATCAAACGACGAATTCTTACTGCTTTAACACCCTCTGAATCAGTTGCGGTTGATACGGGTGCATCACTATCATGAGTTGACATAGAGACGATCCTTTCATTAATACTGCAAAGAAAGAGTGTCGATAACGAAGACTTCACAGTTATGACATTTGGGAGCTATTGTAAAATAGATAAGAGATTATTACGACTACAAACAACAAGCCTCTTCATCAGTAGCCTGAAGATGTCTGCCAAACGATTCAGCCACACCCATCCTGCAACCTTCGACATCTCACAGTAAGGCTCATGGCTTGAGATGCAAAACGGCCGGATATTTGGCAAAAGAAAAGCCCGGAGCATTCGCCCCGGGCTTAATATCTTGAAACGTACTCAACTCAACCGAGGAACACGTTATGATTACGAGCTCGATTGGCAAGAATTGTAGGATCGACCACCTCACCACATGAACAGCACTTCCATGCGTCAAAAGCACGAACAAAATCGTAATACTTCTCGGCGTACATACGGCCTTTGCACTTGGGACATTTCATCGGTATTGCCTCCTCATGTAATCAATTATAAATACGTCATATTTACTTGCTGTATTTACTAAGTAGACATTACACAAGACGTGCCAATTAAAATTTAATCACGACAGAGACAAAAAAGCCGCCAGCTGCTGTAAAAAATAAGGCTATAAAACGAGGACTTACATGTCACAAAAAAAGATGCGCCACCTTTCGATACTTTTCAAACCAACGCCCTTGACCCTGAGAAGGCCTTCCAAACTCACAAATTCGCCATTTTCCTGACGGTCTAATTCCAACCGTCGCGCCAAAACTTCACCAATGCCTGGCAAAAACTGCCAATCATCGAAACTCATGCGATCGGGGTGCAGGGGAACTCCCATAGACACGCGATGACTGGCGGGCATCCAATCTCGTCTAAAAGAACTGATTTTCTGTTCTTTTTCTATGATTTCAATATTTTCACCCTTTTGAAGAGGGCTGGCCCATTCAAGAGGTCTCAATAAAATATCCTCTACATCTTCATTCGTCAAATCAATGACGCCGGCAGAAAGCAAACCGTCATTAATTTGATACACTCCTGGGACATCGATCTTTCCTGACAACTCAACATAAAAATAATTGTCAGATAAAGGCAAAAAAGCCGGAAAATCATCCACAATGGAAGACTCCCGGCTCAAAAGCAGGAAAAGAAAAACAAACACCGCCGACACAAAGAGTGCTGGCGGCGCCTGAGGAAAAAGCCTAGCCTGCATAATCGCGCATCAGCTTATACTGCAGAGCATCGACCAGTGCGTGATAAGAGGCCTCTATAATATTGTTGCTGACACCAACCGTTCCCCAACGAGAGTTTTTGTCGCCTGATTCGATCAGGACACGCGTCACTGAGGCAGTCCCCTTTCCTGCGGGTAGCACACGCACCTTATAATCGAGGAGTTTAGTCTCTTTCAACTGCGGGTAAAACTGTTCAAGAGCCTTGCGAAGGGCATGATCAAGAGCATTAACGGGTCCGTTGCCTTCGGCAGCCGTATGCTCAATACGACCACCAACCTTGATCTGGATTGTCGCTTCCGAGGTCGGCATCTCATCTTCATGCCGTTTCGTGTCGATAACCCTGAAGCCAATAACCGAGAAGAAGTTACGCAGCTCTCCCATGGCACGTCTCATCAGCAGTTCAAACGATGCCTCCGCGCCCTCAAATTGAAAGCCCTGATTCTCAAGTTTTTTAATATCTTCAAGAATTTCCAGAGTGACAGGGTCTTTGCTGTCCAGATTAATATTAAACTGCTCAGCCTTGGCCAGAATATTTGAACGACCGGACAGGTCTGAAACCAGGATCCGGGTCATATTGCCGATTTTCTCCGGGCGCATATGTTCGTAAGTTTCAGGATGACGTTGAATTGCCGAAACGTGCACCCCCCCTTTGTGAGCAAAAGCAGAGTTACCGACGTAAGGTTGGTGTTTGTTGGGCACCAGGTTGGCAAGTTCGTAGATATAGCGTGAAGTAATACGTAGATTCTGCATCTGCTCATCCGAAACGCAGTCGTGACCCATCTTTAGTCTCAAGGCAGGAATAATCGAGCAGAGGTTGGCGTTACCGCAACGCTCACCAAAGCCATTAATTGTACCCTGAACATGAACAGCACCTTGCTCAACAGCAACAAGGGAGTTCGCAACAGCACACTCACTGTCATTATGGGCATGAATGCCGAGCGGTGTCTTGATACTCTTCTTTACCTGCTTGATAATGCTCGACACTTCGTAAGGCAGAGAGCCGCCGTTGGTGTCGCACATGACAATACAGTCGACACCTGCCTGCTGCGCGGCCTCGAGTGTTTTTATCGCGTATTCAGGGTTGGCCTTGTAACCATCAAAGAAGTGTTCAGCGTCATAAATGACCTCCGGAACATTCTTTTTCAGGTAAGCCAAAGAATCGTAGATCAACTCGAGGTTTTCCTCGAGGCCGATACGCAAGGCTTCGCGCACATGGAAATCCCAGGTCTTACCAAAAATCGTAACAGTATCAGGCTCTGCCTGTATCAGCGTCTGGATGTTGTTGTCTTTATCAGGGGTTGTTTTGGCCCGACGAGTCGAACCAAAAGCCGCAACCTTGGCATGATTGAGGGTGATTTTTTTTACGTCCTTAAAAAAAGCGATATCCTTCGGGTTGGAACCAGGCCAACCGCCCTCAATATAGTCAATGCCGAGTTCGTCAAGCTTCTGTGCAATGCGAATCTTGTCAGCTACAAGAAAAGAAACATCTTCAGCCTGCGTTCCGTCACGCAGCGTTGTGTCGTACAGAAAAACTCTACTCATTCATCCACTCCTGATTACTGATACAGCGCTATACAAACTCTACTCTTCGGAAACCTGACCTTTATCCAGCCCGAAAGCCGCATGCAGAACGCGTACGGCAAGCTCGGTGTACTTGTCATCAATAACACAAGACACCTTGATCTCACTGGTTGAGATCATCTGAATATTCACACCTTCTTTAGAGAGTGTTTCAAACATCTGGCTGGCAATACCTGAATGCGAGCGCATGCCAACACCAACGATCGACACCTTGGCAATGTTTTCGTTACTTTGAACTCCGGCAGCTCCAATCTTGACAGCCGTATCCTCAACAATCTTCAGAGCTTTTTTGAAGTCAGAACGCGGCACGGTAAAGGTCAGATCAGTCGACCCTTCATGGGAAACATTCTGAATAATCATGTCGACTGTGATATTCGCTGCCGAAAGAGGAGAGAAAATCTGTGCAGCGATGCCAGGCATGTCGGGAACGCGCAACACAGAAATTTTTGCTTCATCTTTATTGTAAGTAACACCTGAAACCAGGACCGTTTCCATATCTGCATCCTCCTTCATCACCAGAGTCCCTTGATTGCCATTCAGGCTGGAACGTACATGGACGACGACATTATATTTTTTGGCGAATTCAACGGAACGAATCTGCAAGATCTTCGATCCAAGAGAAGCCATCTCCAGCATTTCATCGTAGGAAACCTTTTCCATCTTGGAGGCCTCTGGCACGATGCGCGGGTCAGTGGTGTAGACTCCGTCAACATCCGTCAGAATCTCGCAGACATCAGCCTTAAGAGCTGCGGCAACAGCCACGGCAGACGTGTCGGAGCCACCACGTCCCAAGGTCGTGATATTGTTATCACGATCAATCCCCTGGAAGCCTGCGACAATAACAATGGTGCCATTGTGCAAGTCTTCACGCATGCTGGTATCCTGAATCTCCTCGATACGCGCTTTTGTAGAAGAGCTGTCGGTGTAAATCGGCACCTGCCAGCCCAGATAACTCTTCGCTTTATAGCCCATTGACTGCAGTGCCATCGACAGCAGAGAGATCGAGACCTGCTCGCCGGCAGCGACCAGAACATCATACTCCCGTTCACTTGGAAACTCGCACATCTCTTCTGCCAGGGCGACCAGTTTATTGGTCTCACCAGCCATCGCCGAGACGACAACGACCATATCGTTACCTTCATCGTAAGTGCGTGCAACCCGTCGAGCTACATTCTGTATCTTTTCGATACTCCCTACTGAAGTACCACCATATTTTTGAACCACTAGTGCCATCGGTGGTTGATCCTTCCTGGCATGAACTTTTCAGAAGTTCATACCTGCTGAGATAGCCCCTTGAGGGGTTGATTGTTTTTAATAACAGTATTCGACTTGGCCGTCAAAGGTTTTCACGGAGCATCATGCGGGTATTCCTTAAGAAAGACAGTGTCTTGACATTTTATCCAAGATTTCTCTACCGCGGTCATCAAACGCTTCGAAGTAGAATTGACGTATGTCTTCATCAACACGTTCGATGCTAACAGAGAGGGATGCAGAAAGTACATCCGTCATACGATCAGCCCATTCAACAAGAGTCAGGCCCTCTCCCTCGGCAAACTCGTCATAACCGAGGTCTGCCAGATCATCGACCTGTGAGAGCCGATAAAGGTCAAAATGATACAGGGCAAGACGGCCCAGATGAATATTAAGCAAAGTATAAGTTGGACTGGTTACCGGGGTTTCTGCAGAGACTTCGAGGCCCATCGCAACACCCTGGGCAAAGCAGGTCTTGCCAGCGCCAAGATCGCCGTTTAAAAGAACAACCAAACCGGCAAGAGCGAGATCTCCAAAGCATTTTCCCAGGCTACGGGTCTCTTCAGGACCTGAAGTTGTCGTTTCCAAAACCTGCAAACCTTACGACCCCATACTCCGAATAACGTCGAGACGCGCCACAACACCAACGAGCTGGTCTTCTGTAAGAACCGGCACCAGGTGAACCTTGTTATCGACCATCAAGCTGGCAACCTCGGAGACCGGAGTTTCTGGCGAACAGGTCACTACATCGGAAGTGCAGATTTCACCAACTTTCCGTGCAGTCACCTTACGAACGGCCTCTGAAAACTTTTTCGGGCTCTCCAGATAGATAACCCAATCAAAGAGAGAGATGACTGTAGGGATATGTAGGGGCTTGTCCTGTTCAACAAGGTCCGTCTGGGTCACCATGCCAACCAGCAGGCCGTCATCATCAACAACCGGCAAAGCGTTGACCTTGCGTTCAACAAAAATTTTAGCCAGAGCCTTGATTTCGGAATCCCGATGTACAGTATATATTTGTGTTGTCATGATATCGCCAGCTGTCAGCATTTAAGCCTCCTTTGCCAAAGCCTGCCTTGCAGCAGGGATTTCACGCATAACATCAGTCGCCAGCAATCCGGCATCACCAAAGCTGGATTGCAGCCTGTCAGCAGCGAAACCATGTAGATAAACGCCAAGCGTTGCGGCATCAAAGGCCGTCAGCCCTTGAGCTATAAGGCTACCGATCAGGCCGGTCAGTACATCGCCCATGCCACCGCTCGCCAGACCTGCATGTCCGGTGGTGTTGATGCGCACCTGTCCATCCGGTGAAACGATCAAAGTACGCGCCCCCTTGAGGACGAGAACCACCCCTTTTTGCATCGCAAAATCACGGGCAACGCGGAAACGATCCGCTTGAATTTCCGTGACCGAAAACCCCGTCAATCTCGCCATCTCGCCTGGGTGAGGGGTCAGTACCATCTGACGATCAAGCTGTCCTTCAATAATATTGAGATGACCACACAGTGCAGCCAGTGCATCAGCATCAACCACTATTGGCAGTTCAGAATCTTCTATCAGATGACGGACCAAATCACCCGTCTCTTTACCAAGACCGAGCCCTGGGCCTAGGGCAAGAGCTTGCTTCCCTTCGGTCAGGGAGAGCAAATGACCAAGAGCATTGAGGTTGGCTTCTCCTCGAAAATCTGACAAGGGAGCAGTCATCACTTCTGTAAGTCGCGAAGCAATGCCCGGTTGGACACTTTGCGGACAAGCCAGCGTCACCAACCCAGCCCCCGCTCGCAAGCCAGATTCTGCCGCCATCACTGCGGCTCCACATTTGCCCGTTGAGCCAGCCACAACCATAAGATGGCCAAAGGTCCCCTTATGACCATCAGGATTGCGCACCGGCAACAAACGTCGGGCTTCATCAGCGTCGACCAGCAAATAATCAGTCGAGACTTGCCCGGAGACTTGCGTCGGGATACCGATATTCGTAACCACTAACTCACCGGCCAGACCGGCTCCCGGATAGCTGACCTGGCCTATTTTGGGAAAGGCAAATGAGACTGTTAAGGTTGCATTTACGGCGGTCCCCATAACCCGGCCAGTCGAAGCGTCTATACCAGAGGGGATGTCAACCGCAACAACTGGAGACGACTGTTGATTAAGCCATTCGATAGCCTTCAGGTTAACCCCTTGTACCGGCTTCGTAAGCCCGGTGCCGAACAGAGCATCAACCAAAACCGTCAAATCACCGACGTCAACGAGCGCTTCCATCAGAGCCTCGCCATCCGCAACAAAGGTGACCTGGCCTTTACAATTCTCCAAAGCCCTCAGATGAACGGCAGCATCCCCCTTGATGGCATCACGCTCTGCCAAAGCCAGAACGTGCACTGTCCATCCATAGTCCAGAAGGTGCCTGGCAATCACGTAGCCATCACCACCATTATTGCCTTTACCTGCCATGATCAGTGCACGAGGTGAATCTGCAGAGGCAAAGCGCTGCTCAATTTCCTCGGCGACACCACGGCCGGCATTCTCCATCAACACGACACCGGGAATCCCGATCTCATCAATTGTCTGGCGGTCAACCGCCTGCATTTGCACAGCAGTCAGGACTTTCATAGACGTTCCAGAATTACAGTGGCAACAGCATAGTCTCCGTCGTGGCTATAAGATAAGTGTACCACTCCAACCTGCTTTGCGTTTGCAATCTCGGCAGCGCGCCCGGAGAGTTGCAGATCGGGACGGCCCAGTTCATCGGGGACAACCTCCATATCGTGCCAACTGATCCCCTCTCGCCAACCCAAGCCAAAGGCTTTCAGGCATGACTCCTTGGCCGCAAATCGTCCCGCCAGGTGAGGGGCAGGATCTTTTTTGGCAAAAGCATAGTCACGTTCGCCCTGGGTAAAAAGCCGCCCCAAAAGGGCGGTCTTATTTTCGACAACAAACCTTCGGAATCGTTCGACCCTGGCCAGGTCTGTACCCAAACCGACAATCGGCATAATCAGCTTCCACGTACCAGTTCTGACATTTCCCGCACAGCCCGGTCAAGACCGACCAGGACAGCTCGCGATATAATGCTATGACCAATATTGTATTCTTCTACCCCACCCAGTGCCAGCACTGGCCGGATATTCTGATAGTTAAGCCCATGTCCGGCATTCACGCCAAGACCCAGCTTTTTCCCCGCCTTGATCGCTTCTTCAATCTTGGTCAACTCCGCCACCTGCTCTTTGCCCTTGGCATCACAGTAGCTTCCAGTATGTATCTCTATAAAATCCGCCTTAACCCGGGTCGAAGCTTTCAATTGTTCAAGATCGGGATCCACAAAAAGGCTTACGGTGATACCGGCCTGATGTAAAAGATCAATATGCCGAGACAATTTGTCCTTGTGTTTCACAACGTCGAGGCCGCCTTCGGTAGTAAGCTCCTGGCGTTTTTCCGGAACCAGGGTCACGTAATCGGGGACGACTTTCATGGCGATCGCGACCATTTCATCGGTCGATGCCATCTCAAGGTTCAGATGGGTCTGTAGGGTGCGACGCAGCAACATGACATCGCGGTCCTGAATGTGCCGGCGGTCCTCGCGTAAATGAACGGTTATACCATCGGCACCGGCCAACTCAGCCATTGCAGCCGCTGTAACAGGATCCGGTTCCGTACCGCCTCTGGCTTGCCGGATTGTTGCTATATGATCGACGTTAACACCCAACTTGGCCATATTAAACTCCTGCTGTTCCTTCGCCGATCGTCCCTTCAACAAGTGAAGCTATTTCATTAGCCATCCCGGTAATTTCAGTCTGGTCCTGCCCCTCAAGCATAATTCTCATCAAGGGCTCGGTACCCGAATAGCGGATAAGGACCCGCCCGGTATCGCCCAGACGTTTCTCTACAGCTGAGATTAACGCTTCAACTTCAGGGAGTTCCTTAATGGCGCGCCGCTCACGCACACGAACGTTAACCAGCACTTGAGGTAAGGCCGTCATCACCGAAGCCAACTCGGAAAGCGGCTTATCGCTTTTTTGCAGAATAGCCAGGACCTGCAACGCTGAGATCATGCCGTCGCCGGTCGTATTGTGATCCAGGAAAATCATGTGGCCGGACTGTTCACCACCGAAACGATAACCGCTGCGACGCATCTCTTCCACCACGTAACGATCACCTACATCGGTTTTAATCACTCGGCCGCCGGCCTTTCGCAGGGCAATATCCAGCCCCATATTCGACATAACAGTGCCGACCACCGTGTTCTGCGGCAGCTTATTGCGTTTGATCATGTCGATTCCGCAAATTGCCATAATATGATCGCCATCTACTTCTTCGCCATTCTCGTCAACAAAAATGCAACGGTCGGCATCACCATCAAGAGCAATCCCCAGATCAGCACCATGTTCACGCACAGCAGCAGAGATAACTTCGGGGTATGTGGAGCCACAACCATCGTTAATATTGGTGCCATTCGGACTGACGCCATAAGCGAACACTTCAGCACCCAACTCTTCAAGGACAGCAGGAGCCACGCGATAAGCGGCACCATGCCCACAATCCAACACAATTTTAAGCCCAGTCAGATCAAGCTCCCTGGGAAAAGTGTGCTTCAGAAAGACGATATAACGGCCCACGGCGTCGTCAACGCGAAAAGCCTTGCCTACTTCCTCTGCTGTTGGGCGCAATGAATCGATCCGATCCGAAAAAATCAGATCTTCTATCTGCAGTTCCAATTCATCTGGAAGCTTAAAACCGTCTCGTGCAAAGAACTTGATACCGTTATCCTGATAAGGATTGTGCGACGCGGAGATAACCACACCAGCATCGGCACGCATAGATGCAGTAATAAAAGCAATGGCCGGGGTCGGCAAAGGACCGACCAAAAGAACATCAACACCCATGGAACATATTCCTGCGGCAAGTGCGTTCTCTATCATGTAACCGGACAGACGCGTATCTTTGCCAATCACAATTCTGCTACGTCGATCTGCGTGTTTAAAGACGTAAGCGGCTGCGCGACCAAGCTGCATAGCCATTTCAGTCGTTATCGGGTGAATGTTGGCGACGCCACGCACCCCGTCAGTTCCAAACAATTGTTTTGCCATTATTTTGGTGTTTCCCCCTCTAGCTTGGTTTCTTCTGTTGTTTCCACTTCAGGTTGCGGTGGCACATAGTCAGGATCAGGCTGCAGTACCACCTGAACCTCAACGGTCTTGGTTTCCTTCAGGTCGGTGTAGTTGCCAATATAGCTGATAGCCACGGCCTGGGAGAAACTCTCCTGGACGTTGGTCAGGTCGATCCCTTCGGTAACGACCTCTGACACACCTTTAAGCTCGCTTTCAGCACCGGCTACAGCCACTTTCCCGGGTATGGCTTTAGAGGATTTAACCATAAATCCGACGGCCGGTTCGCCGGTCATCACGACCCGAACTGGAACTTCACGTTCACGCACCCGATCAAGCTTGACATCAACATAAGACGGAGAAATCCGGGTGATTTTCAAACCACTTGGGATATTAAGACTTTCCTCAAGACGTTTGAAAGAAGTCACTCCTGCGGAAAGTCCTGTCAAGTCGACAGCAAGACTGATATCTCCCGGGCTAAGATTCACTTGCATGGCACGCGGCCCGCTAATGCGGATGGCAACAGAGGTCGGGACCTCACTCGCAATCATCAAACCTTGGGGGAGATTTTCGTATTCGAGCGGCACGATATGGTTAACTTCCATGCGGCTTTCTCCCATGACAAAGAACCACAGGACCACGGCGAAAGCCAAAGAGATAAATTTCAACAACCAGTTTTCAAAAATTTTTTCGACCATGCTCAGCTCTTCACACCGCGTTTACGTCGCGGTTCAAGCAGACGTTTAAGAACTTTTTTCAAGGTAGTCACTTCCAGGTCACGGGTTATCTTGCCGCCCACAGCCACTGAAATAAACCCGGTTTCCTCTGAAACAACAATGACGACAGCGTCAACCAACTCCGTCAAGCCGATCGCGGCACGATGACGTGTGCCGTAACGCGGACTGACATCGAGGTTCTGGGTCAGAGGCAAGAAACAACCCGCCCGCGTAATCCGGCCTCGCTGAATGATAACAGCGCCATCGTGAATGGGCGAAGCGGTATTGAAGATCGAATGGATCAACTCACTGGACGGCTTGGCATCCAGCTCAACACCGACATCGAGAAAGTCATTAAGACCTGTTTCGCGCTCGATGACGATCAGGGCCCCAAGTTGCCTCTGCGCAAGAGCAACACAGCTCCTGCATAACTCATCGATAACGCGGGTTTCTTCACGAAAAGAGAGGTCGGCAAAGAACGGGTTTCGACCTACATGAATCAGGGCGCGACGGATATCGTGTTGAAAAAGGACAACGATCACCAGAATGATCGAGGAGAGGAAATTATTAAGAATCCAGTTGAGGGTGTAGAGGCCGCCAACCTGTGAAGCAACGTAGACCATCAAAAGCACAGCGAGGCCAACCAACATCTGCACGGCCCTGGTGCCTTGAATAAGAAGCAAAATCCGATAAATAATAAAGGCGACCAGAAAGATGTCGAACAAATCCAGAAGCCATCGGAAATTTGTCAACATCTCAAACATTCAGTACATCCCCTGTCTACAATAAGGAAGTCTTGCTCGCTGCCCACTCCGCTCCGTCACATACAGCCTGAGCCATCAAGACCGTCTGACGTGCAGCAGCAACATCATGGACCCGAAATATGCGGGCGCCACCTGCGTAACCGAGGGCAAGAGTGGCCATAGTTCCAATCAAACGATCCGACGGAACCTTTTGCTCAAGGACCTGGCCGATAAAACTCTTTCGTGAGGTCCCCAGGAGTATCGGTCGCCCCAGCTCCGCCAGGGTTGCGGTCTGCCGCAAAAGTTCAAGATTGCCAGCGGTATCTTTACCAAAGCCGATCCCGGGATCTATGGCAATCTTATCAAGCGCCACGCCAGCCTGTTCGGCGCAGCGGATGCTTTTCTGTAGTGAAGCGACGACCTCAGCGACCAGATCCTCATAATCGGTGTTCTGTTGCATGGTTTCAGGCTTGCCACGGGTATGCATCACGATCAAACCTGCCCCGGAGGCTGCGACAACATCGGCCATTTTTGGATCATAAGACAAGCCACTGATGTCGTTAACAAACTCGACCCCGGAGGCGACAGCAGCAGCAGCAACCGTACTCTTGCTCGTATCAATGGAGAGCGGCAGATCCAGTTCCCGGGTCAAGGCTTCAATCACCGGCAGCACCCGGTCAAGCTCTTCAGCCTCGTCGACCGATGGAGCCCCGGGCCGGGTACTTTCGCCACCGATGTCTATCAGGGCAGCACCCTCTCGGGCCATGCTACGCGCCTGCTCAAGAGCCTCATTAACCGAACAAAAAAGACCACCATCCGAGAATGAGTCAGGCGCCACATTCAGGACACCAACAATACAAGGCGCCTGTAGATCGAGGCGCAAGGTTCGTCCGGCAAGATAGGTTTGCGGCGTACCATGATGTGCGACCAGCCCTTTAATCATTCCTCAACAGCAGCTGTCTCGACAGGAGTGTCGCCAACGTCTTCAGCAGGCACTTCCACCTCACCAAAGAGCATGGCCTTAATCTCGCTGCCATCCATATTCTCGCGCTCAAGCAATGCCTCTGAGACCTCAATCAAGCCAGCTTTGTATTTGGAAAGGATCTCTTGCGTTTGCTTATAGTTCTCTTCAACAATCTGTCGAATTTCAGCATCAATGGCGCACGCGGTTGCCTCACTGTAGTTTTTGACATGGCCGTAATCACGACCGAGGAACACCTCTCCGCCCTCTTTTTCTCCGTAAGCCAGCGGCCCAAGCTTGTCGCTCATACCCCATTCACAAACCATCTTGCGGGCAATCGCTGTCGCTCGCTCCAGATCATTAGAAGCTCCACTGGTAACACTCTCGAAGATCAGTTCCTCGGCTACCCGCCCGCCGAGAAGGGTGCGGATCTTAATATTCAAGCCTACCTTGGTCTCGTTGTACTTTTCCTCTGCGGGCAAGTACATGGTGACCCCCATAGCCCGGCCTCGTGGAATAATTGAAACCTTGTGAACAGGATCGGCACCCGGAGTATACATCGACACCAGGGCGTGACCTGCTTCGTGGTAAGCCGTTACTTTCTTTTCTTCCTCGGTGATCACCATGGAACGCCGCTCAGCACCCATCATGACCTTGTCCTTGGCACTCTCAAGGTCCTGTCGATTGACTTCGTCCTTGTTGGCTCGTGCGGCCAAAAGCGCCGCCTCATTAACCAGGTTTTCCAAATCAGCTCCAGAGAACCCTGGTGTGCCTTTGGCGATCACGTTGAGATCAACATCCTCGCCCAAAGGAACCTTACGTGCATGCACCTGGAGAATTTTGAACCGGCCTCGGACATCAGGACGCGGCACAACCACCTGGCGATCAAAACGCCCGGGACGTAGCAAAGCTGGGTCAAGAACGTCAGGACGGTTGGTGGCAGCGATCAGGATAACGCCCTCGTTCGACTCAAATCCATCCATCTCAACCAGCAGCTGGTTGAGGGTCTGTTCCCGCTCATCATGACCACCACCCATTCCGGCACCACGATGGCGACCGACAGCGTCAATCTCATCGATGAAGATAATGCAGGGCGCATTTTTTTTCCCCTGCACAAAAAGGTCACGCACACGGCTGGCACCAACGCCAACAAACATTTCGACGAAGTCCGAGCCAGAGATAGAGAAAAACGGCACACCGGCTTCACCGGCAATTGCTCTACCCAGTAGGGTTTTACCTGTTCCAGGAGCACCGACCAACAAGACACCTTTTGGAATGCGCCCACCGAGGCGGGAGAACTTTTTTGGGTCCTTCAGGAAGGCGACGACTTCTTCAAGTTCATCCTTAGCTTCATCAATTCCAGCCACGTCGTTGAAGGTGATCTTGGCTGAAGACTCACTAAGCAGCTTGGCGCGACTCTTACCAAAGCTCATAGCCTTGCCACCACCAGACTGCATCTGTCGCATAAAGAAGATCCAGACGGCGATCAAGAGAAGGATAGGCCCCCACGAGACCAGAAGAGACATCCAAAAGCTGTTGCCTTCATCTGGCTCCGCTTCGATGGCGACACCCTGCGCGCGCAACATACTGATCAGATCGGGATCATCCGGAGCATAAGTCTTGAATGCCGAGCCATCAGCGTAGGTTCCCTCAAGGTTGGAACCCTGAATAGTCACATCTGCGATCTCACCCTCTTCCAGGGCAGCCAGGAAGGTCGTATATGGAACAGGTTTGAGGTCGCGACCCTGCTGGGTCATCATATTGAACAGCATGATCATCACTAACGAGATGACCAGCCAAAGAGCCAAATTCTTGTAAAACTGATTCACGTTACCCCCTAAGTCTGAAAACACCTGAAATATATGGTGTTTGGCGTTTTAAAAGCACTGAAAACATTATCATATCGGTGCGCCTTTCACAAGTCGATTATGAGTCTATTCTAGTCTTAATTTCGAACCTTAAACTCTGCTCGTTCGGCAGGGGTCGTTGCCCCTCAGACCGGCGCATGCCGACAACCCAGAGGATCTCATTATTCTTGACCAACACCAGGGCGTTCTGGCGTTCCTCGCGGGTCAACTTAAGATCAACGAAGAGATCCTGCAGTTTCTTTGTTCCCTTCATCCCAGAAGGACGAAAACGATCTCCCGGCTCACAACTCCTGACATGCAACGGGAACGATAATGATCGTGCGGAGAAATCAACAACGCTACGGCTCTCTCCAAGAGGAGACTCTTCCTGCGTGACGCTCAAGATTCGGTTCTCCGACAAGCAGTAATCTCCCGGAGATGTGAGCTCACAGCTAAAAGGGTCGACAGCTGCAGGGGCCTCACTTCGCAACAAGAGGACATCATATCGACGTGCGACCCAGGCACCGGGCAGGTCCAGGGCCCCCTGCGGCTCCCCTTCACTGAGCAACGTCATGATATCAGCGGTATGGGCTGCAGTGATGCCACGCAAATCACCACGCACTTCTGCCAGAGCGGCCCGGACCAGACGACCCGTCAAGGCCTGAGGTAAAGCAAGCAGACCGTTCCGATTCAAAACATATTCATCGCCCAGCCATTGGCCATGCTTTGGAAGCTCACGAGCAACCAGATCAGACCAGAAAATTTCATCCTGCTGCATCTGTTCACAAAGGCCAACAAGCTGCGTACGTATATTCGAATTAAATTCTGCCAGAGCAGGAAGCAATTGATGGCGGATACGGTTACGCGTGAAGCGTTGATCAAGATTGCTCAGATCCTCACGCCAGGCAAGGTCTTCCGATTGGATATAGTCCAGAAGTTCCTGACGAGAGAAAGGCAACAGAGGCCGCACAATAGAGCCGTTGGTTGTCCTCATGCCAGCCAGTCCTGTGGCACGACTGCCGCGCAAAAGACGTAGGAGGAAGGTTTCCGACTGGTCATCTGCGTGGTGGCCAAGAGCGACCAGATGACAGCCACGCACCTGAGCCGTTTTTAGCAGAAAATCACGACGCACATCCCTGGCGGTCTCCTCAAGGTTGCTCTTTCTTTGCCGGGCAATCTCGGCTACATCCAGGTGTTCCTGGGTTAAGTGAACACCAAGACCGGTGCACAACTCTGTAACAAAGCGTGCATCATCACGGCTTTCAGGGCGCAAGGAGTGATCAAGGTGCGCTGCTTCCAGGTGGATTTGCAGAGGAACAGCCAGCTGATGAAGGAGTGTCAGTAAAGCAACCGAATCTAAACCGCCGGAAACAGCCACAAGAACGCGACTGCCGGAAGGGATGCAACCGGACTTAAGAAGCGACCTATGAAAGCGTTTCTGTAAAGACATAGAACCATCACCTGAAACGCAGAACCCCCTTCCGGGGATGGAAGAGGGTTCTGTCAGTGTGGTGGCGGTGCAGAGATTCGAACTCCGGACACTGCGGATATGAGCCGCATGCTCTAACCAACTGAGCTACACCGCCGAAAACCAGCAAGCCGCCAAACCGGCGGCCTTTATTTTTTGGTCGCGGGGCTTGATTTTGTTAAAAGAAACAATTAACAAGTTCCCACTGACAGCCTGATCGGCCATGATCAGAGAGCCTTTTTTACAGGCTCGCAGAAAATAAGTCAAGACCGATTTTCGCACCCTTCGGATTTCCGGGGAGAGTGTTTTTTTAACCTCGGACTACCAGTGTGATCAGGTTGTAAATTCATCCTTTCGCCGACGCTTTTTCGATCAACTCACCAGCCGTCCAACAAAGCAAGTGTGCCGGTTGAGGACCCTTAACTGCGTTTCTGACTTATCGCATCAACGCACAATGATTAAAGAGCTCTCTCTGCTCTTTAAAATTTAGCTGGCCGCTTCTCCATGAAAGCGCTGATACCCTCCTTGCAGTCTTCCGTCGTAAAGCAAAGAGCGAAGAGGTCAGCCTCGTAACGTGAGCCACGGGCAAAATCCATCTCCATGCCATTGTCAATCGCTTCCTTGGCGAGCCTGATGGCCGAAGAGCTTTTGTCACACATCTTCATGGCCAGAGAACGCGCCTCTTCCATCAAGCCCTCCTTCGCCACAACGTGGTTGACCAAACCGATCCGGCAAGCCTCTTCGGCATCAATCATCTCACCTGTAAAAATCAGCTCCTTGGCCCGCCCCTTGCCAACAAGACGGGACAAGCGTTGGGTCCCGGCAAAGCCTGGGATTATGCCGAGTTTGACTTCAGGCTGCCCGAACCTGGCCGAATCTGCAGCGATCCGGATGTCACACCCCATGGCCAGTTCGCAACCGCCACCGAGAGCATAACCATTAATAGCAGCGATCACCGGCTTGGGAAAAGCTTCCAGCCGATCAATAACCCGCTGTGCCAGCAACGCGAACTTGCGAGCGCTATCGGCATCCAGGGTACCAAGGTGACTGATATCTCCTCCGGCAACAAAAGCTTTCTCACCTGCACCGGTGAGGATAAGAACACGAACTTCGGCGTCCTTCTCCAGCTCAGCGAGCAATCGATCCAGACCTTCGAAAGTTGCTACAGTCAGGGCATTGAGAGCCTTGGGGTTGTTAAAAGTAATCGTTGCCAGGGGTCCATCTTTCTCGAGCAACAAGTTTTCATCCGCCATGAATATTCTCCTTTGCAACGGGTTGATATCAGCAGGCGCCCACGGACCAGAAGAGGACACCGACAAAAAAGAGTCTAAACTTCTGATTGATGGGCAGGTCGATGAAGGTGATCAAACAAAAAGACACGGCATGTCGAAATTGTTGCACTCTTTCATTGAATGTTTCTGCTCCTCCAAGCAAGGGAAGGATTAAAGATAAAAAAGTCTCAAACAATCTTACCTTACAAAAGCCCTTGTCGCTGTCAATGAGAACCACTGAACCACACAATGGTTGGTGGAAGTCCTGACTATGAACAGCGTCTGCGACAAAGCTGTGAGTTCAGGGGAACGACAGGCAGGGAACTCAGCAGGACATTCCGCAACGACTGCACCCAGGCGCACAAACATACCCCGGTTGCGCCGCCAACGCCTGCTCGTATTCCTTACGCAGATGGCTGCGCTGTACCCCCTGTTGAATAATGTCCCAGGGGAAAAGCTCATCAGCACCACGCTCACGATGTAGGAAGAAAGCAGGGTCGATACCTGCTTGTCGACAGGCAGCTTTGAGATTGGAACCTTCTGCGAGCAGTGGCAGGGTCTGGCCGACGCGTCTGTCACCGCGGGCAAAAAAGCCCTGGATCTCGGCGTGGCGCAAAGATTCGAAGTTCAACTCAACGTTCGCAACCGGGCGCAGACGTTTCTGCAAGACTCGATACTTCTTTTCAAGCAAGCTTCGCTTCTCCATCGGCGCCCACTGCAGTGGCGTCCAGGGTTTAGGCACAAAGGGATTTACGGAAAGGTGTAAACGACCCAGTCGACCGGTTTGTTTGCCGATCTCTTCCCAGATCTGCCGGACTTTCACAGTAAGATCAGCAATCGCAAGCACATCGGACTCAACCTCGGAGGGCAGGCCGATCATGAAGTAGAGTTTGAGGTTCGGGATTCCGCCTTCGGCCAGCATCTTGACCGCGGCAAGGATTTGTTTCTCATCGATACCTTTATTAATGACATTACGCATTCGCTGGCTTCCCGCCTCTGGAGCCAGGGCCAATGTCTTGTGGCCAGAATCGGCAAGGACCTGTACCTGCTCCGGCGTAATGGCATCAATGCGCACACTCGACACCGACACTTCACCGCCCTTTTCGAGGACGGCACGCCCGACAGCAGCAATATCATTATAATCGGAGACTGCAGCAGCGACGAGGCCGACTCGACCGACTTCATCACCTGTTTCGAGAATCTCTTTACGCAGGTGATCCATTGAATGCTCCCGAAACGGTCGATATATAAAACCGGCGGCACAGAAACGGCAGGCCTTGGGGCATCCGCGTGAAACTTCGACCAGGTGCATACTGCCGAATTCCGTATCCGGGGTTGCTACGCAGGTCATACTCTGACTGTCATCCAGGTTCGCCTGCCACTGGCGAGCGACCTGTTCCGGAAGTCCTTCTAACGGCGTCATTGATTTAAGTTCACCGCTCGCCAGGTAGCGAACGTCGTAGCCGCCCGGCTGATAAATCCCCGCCTGTTGAGAAATTCGAGCGAGGAGTTCGTTACGCACGGACGTCTCGGGATCGAGCATTTGCTTCAGGAGTTGCGGCAGGGTCACTTCAGCCTCGCCAACCACGAAGAGGTCCATGATCTCTGCCAGCGGTTCAGGGTTGAGAAATGCACAGACGCCGCCACAGATGATCAGCGGATGACGCTCAGTGCGCTCCTCGCGCCAGAACGGCAAACGGCCGAGCTCGAAGATCGTTGGCAGGTTAAGGAAATCATTTTCGAACGAGATTGAGAAGGCAATCAGATCAAAATCAGAGAGCGAGCGCTGGGATTCAATCGACACAAGGGGAAAACCGGTACGGCGATGCTCTTCGATATCTTCAGGATCAGGGAGAAAGAAGCGTTCACAGAGCGTATCATCACGTTCATTGAGCATCCGGTAGACTGTCTGCAGCCCCAGGTTGCTCATTCCCTGGTGGTAGGTATTCGGATAGATCAGGGCAACAGCCAGACGCCCACCCCAAGGGTTGGCTTTGCCGCCTGTTTCCTGCTCATGACGCTGACGATATTTTTCAATCAAGTGACGTGACATCAATCACATTCTACGGTGAAGGGGAACAAGATATCAATCTTCAACTGAGGGTTAGAAGAAGACCGCACGGAAAGAGAGGAAAAGCCAGCCAGGGGCTATTCTTTAGCTTGCAAAATTTCCGGCATAAAGGACTGCACGGCCCCGACAACATCATCAACAGTCACGCGATCCATGCATCGGTGATCAATCGGACATTCCCTGAGCATACAGGGTGAACACTCGACCTGGTGACGAACGATGCGGTAGCTGTCACTGAAAGGTGAGGTTGTGGTGTGGTTGGTAGAGCCGAAGATTGCAACGATCGGCACATTGAAGCCAGCAGCGATGTGCATCGGGCCGGAGTCGTTGGTCACCATCAGCGAAGCAACATCGATCAGGGTCATCATCTGCCTGACCGAAGTTTTGCCGACAAAATTATGCACCGGAGCCTGTATAGCAGCGGCGATATCGTTACCGATCTCGACTTCACCTGGACCGCCGATCAACACCACATGCATGCCGTACTCTCTGGCAAGAAAATCACCTACGGCTGCAAAGCGCTCAGGATACCAGCGTTTTGCCGAGCCGTAAGCGGCTCCGGGGTTGATCGTAACGACCGGGCCTTCGGGTAACTGCTCTTTCACCCAGAGACGCTCGCTCTCCAACAGTGCAAGGGGCTGTCTTTTCTCTTCAGCCTTGATGCCATAGTGATTAACGATACGCAGGAAAGCATCGGTCTGGTGAATCGTCTTCTCAGCTTCGCCAAAGGGTACCGGGTGGGTCAAAAAGATACGACGGCCATCCGTGGTAAAGCCAAGTCGTCGGGGAATTCCGGCCAGGAATGCCATGATCCCGGCTTCAATGGCATATTGAAAGAGAATCGCGCAGTCGAATTTACGACGGCGCAAATCGGCCGTAAATCGCAACAGGCCAAGGACACCGGCATGCTCAACCCGTTTATTATAGACGATGATTTCATCACAGCCGGGATGGTTCTCAAGCAACTGGGCAACCAGGGGATTGGCTACGACAGCGATATGGGCATCAGGATAGGTTTCCCTGACAGCCATCAAGGCCGGAACGGTCATAACGGCATCACCGAGCCAGTTAGCCGAGCGGATCATGATGCGTTGGATTTTATTGGCGTCGAGTTTTTTCAAGAGACATGAATTCAGTCTAGGGGGAGAGCCTCGTCGATCAGCATGACCGGAATGCCATCACGGACCGGGTAAGCCAGTTTACAGGCATGACAGTAGAGTTTTTCATGGTTGTCATCGGGCACAATTTCACCCTTGCATTGCGGGCAGGCCAGTATTTCAAGCAGATCTTTGGATAAAGTCATCAGTTTTCTCCTAGTTGATATTCACATCTTCTACAGTAAGCCACATAGCAAGTCAAACGCAAAGCCGCTGGTTTCAATGCGGCACAAGGTAAGAGTTCCAAAGCAAACAAAGCAAAACCAAACCAATGTCTTGACGCTAAGACGCTAAGAAAAGCTGGGGAAAACGCAAAGGCTGACTATTCTCGCTTTTTGAAGTGGTTTTCTTTGCGGACTTTCTCTACCCCTTCTCGCCTTTGCGTTAAACCTGTTTCAGGTTATAGAACAAAAAAATGGGCCGCACAAGGCGGCCCAACGTAGTTGAGGGAGGTGCATTACAGGCAAGCGCAGAGTTACGAGCAAACCGATAAGACGCCGGGCGGAGAACCGGCACGGCCGCTCACCCTTTGACAAGCACGAAATTAAATTTCAGCAATTGGCCATCGGGGTCTTTAACGTCAACCCGTCAGGTAAATGTAGTTATTCTCAGTCGACGCGTTTGCGCAGGAACGTCGGGATATCGTACTCCTCGTCTTCATTGTAGGATCCGATACGCATACTGGCGCGCGGCTTATCCTGTTGTTCTCTACGGATGAACGCCGGGATATCACGGTCAATCATGGTTGGCGTTTGTACGTTCGGTCGACCCAGCTCAGTGCTAGGCCGTTTGCCGGTATCGAAGGAGCAACCGAAGCCGGTCGCAATCGCCGTCACCTGGATGGTTTCACCCATATCCTCGTTAACGACCAGGCCGATGAAGATGTTGGCGTCTTCGTGAACCTTTTCGTGAATGATATTGGCGACTTCCTCGTAATCAGCCATGGTCATGCTGGAAGAACCAGTGACATTAACCAGCACACCCTTGGCGCCTGAGATGTCAATCTCTTCGAGCAACGGACTGCTGATCGCCTGCTGAGCGGCTTCGCAGGCGCGGTTTTCGCCTGTGGCCGTGCCAATACCCATCATGGCCATGCCGCGCTCGCTCATCGCCGACTGCACATCCGCAAAGTCGACATTGATCATGCCGTGAGTCGTAATCAGATCAGAGATTCCCTGTACGGCCTGACGCAGTACATCATCAGCAGGTTTAAAGGCATCGAGGATCCCCATCTGCTTTCCGGCAAGACCACTTAAACGATCATTGGGAATCAGGATCAAAGAATCAACGATCTGTTTGAGTTCTTCGACGCCCTGTACCGCCTTGCCCATACGTTGCTTACCTTCGAAAGCAAAGGGCTTGGTGACAACAGCGACAGTTAAGGCACCGAGTTCCTTGGCCACTTCAGCGATAACCGGAGCGGCACCCGTCCCGGTTCCACCACCCAGGCCTGCGGCGATAAAGACCATATCAGCGCCTTTCAGCAGCTCGGCAATTCGAGCACGATCTTCCTCGGCGGCCTCGCGACCGACTTCCGGGTTGGCGCCGGCGCCAAGACCCTTGGTCAGCTTCGGACCAATCTGCACACGCATGGAAGAGAGGTTGGCCCGCAATGCCTGGGCATCGGTATTGGCAACCATGAACTCCACACCATCAATCTGGGCAGCAATCATCGTATTGACCGCGTTGCTACCGCCACCACCAACACCAACGACCTTAATCTTAGCTACCTGGTCTACACTTTCGTCAAATTCAAACATAATGACTCCCTCCGCCATTGCTATGATCGTCGCCTCTCCATGGCAACAATCTGTTTATCTTACAGGCTTATATCACTTAGCTATTTTTTAGAAAAATTCTCCGAACCACTCTTTCATCCGCCGAGTGACACGATCGAAGAGGTTTTCATCTCCGATAACGAAATTGCGGGTCTGCATATTGCGGCTGCCATACTTCACCAGGCCAACGCCGGTCGCGTAAATTGGTGAATTGACAACATCAGTCAACCCGCCAATACCGGTCGGCTGACCGCGTCGTACCGGCAGATCAAAAATCTGTTCGGCAATCTCCGGCATACCGGGAAGAATCGCTGAGCCACCGGTGATCACGACACCGGAAGCGATCAGGTCCTCATAACCGCTTTTGACGATCTCCCTGTTGACCAGGGTAAAGATCTCTTCAACCCTTGGCTCGAGGATCTCCGCAAGCAACTGCCGTGACAGGATTCTTGGATCTCGTCCACCCACCGAGGGAACTTCAATCGTTTCATCCTTGCCAACCATTGAGGAGAGACAACAACCCGAAGATTGTTTAATCTTCTCTGCCTCTGCCGTCGGCGTTCTCAGGCCCACAGCGATATCATTGGTCAGATGATTACCACCCAGAGAGAGCACCGAGGTGTGCTTGATGGCGCCATCAATAAAGATCGCGATATCCGTCGTGCCTCCACCGATATCGACAAGAGCCACACCGAGGTCCTTTTCATCAGGTGTCAGAACAGCCTCAGAGGAAGCCAGCTGCTCGAGGACGATATCGCCGACGTCGACACCGGCCTTGTTGCAGCTCTTGATGATATTCTGAGCGCTTGCGACGGCGCCGGTGACGATATGAACCCTGGCTTCAAGGCGCACGCCACTCATGCCGAGAGGCTCCTTGATACCGTCCTGATCATCAATAATGAACTCCTGGGGCAGGATGTGAATCACTTCCCGGTCCATCGGTATCGCCAGAGCTTTGGCAGCATCGATAACACGCCGCACATCTTCGTTGCTGACTTCACGGTTCTTGATGGCAATCACACCCTGGGAGTTGATGCCCTTGATATGACCACCGGCAATTCCTGCGAACACCGACTTTATCTCACAACCGGCCATCAGTTCAGCTTCTTGCAACGCCTTGCGGATTGCGTTGACCGTACTCTCGATGTTAATGACCACGCCTTTGCGCAGACCGCTTGAAGGACTGGTGCCGATGCCAACGATATCAAGCCCCTCATCAGTTATAGCGCCAACGATGGCACAAATCTTTGTTGTGCCGATGTCCAGGCCGACTACCAGATTTTCTCGTTTGTTATTCATTTTCCTCCCCTTCCCGTTCCTTAAAGCTAACTTCTGCCGGCCGTGCGTTTCACATCCAACTTCACGATAACGCGGTCGGTCACGTTTAAATCAATATACTTAAGAGCCATCAACCTGGGCTCCAGATCGTCATAAATGCTTTCCAGTCGATTCAACTTGGTATCAAAGCCCTGCTTACCCATACGCACTGGCACACCACCGATGCGGGTATGCATGACAAGGCCTTCCTGCTCTTCAAAACAGATTTCCGAGATATCATCGAGATTGAAGAGTGTCCTGCTCTCAAGTGCGTCCATAAGCTGCAGAGCCAGGTTTACAGAATCCTGGGTCTTATCCGGGTTATCGAGTAGATATTGACGGTCAATCCCAGTGATCACCGGATAATCAAGATCATCACCTGCATCCAGCATCTTGAAAACTTCACCAGCTCGATCCACGTAGTAAAGATAATCAAGATCGATAATCGCCCGGGCCTCCCGCTCAACCACCCGGATAACGACCTGATCAGGAAAGGACCGTTCGACTTCGGCCTTGGCGATCCAGGCATGTTCTTCAATCTTGCGTCCGATCATATGCAACTCGAGATCAAAGAGGCTGTCACCGATTTCAATATCAGAAGCATCGAGGATATCACCTTCACTCACCCTCACCTGATGCTCAACGCGAACCTGCTTCACGCCAAAATATCCTGATTCGAGAAGCATCTGGGCTGTAAGCAAAGCCCCGCTCGCAAGCAGAAAACCACTTCCGGAAGCAATGCAGACCCGCAGCGTGCGATGGAATAACTTCTTCCAGTCGCGCGCCTGTTTCTCCTGCTTGCGCCGGTTGGCTTTACACTTCTTCTGCTTGTGAGACTTCAAATCACGCATTAGCTGTCCGTTTACTTGTTCAATCCTGCGTCTTGCAGAATTTGCATCACCAGTTCATTGAAGGTGATGCCTGCTTCCGCCGCCGCCTTTGGCAGCAGACTGGTTGCTGTCATCCCCGGGATGGTGTTGATTTCCAGGCAGAAAAACTCGCGCTCTCGCACCATGAAATCAACCCTTGCGGCGCCCCGGCAGGCCAGCGCCTTACAGGCCGCCACAGAGGTTTCCTGCAGTCGGTTGTACAGCACAGCTTCCAGAGGTGCCGGCAGCAGGTACTCGGTGTGACCCGATGTATATTTCGATTCGTAATCGTAAAAACCACTTTTCGGCACAATCTGAATAATCGGCAAGGACTCGTTATTCAGGATGCTGACTGTGATTTCATCCCCCTGGATGTAATCTTCTATCAGGACCAGATCATCGTGCTGTAGAGCCTCTGCCAAACCTGCTTCAAGTTCCGCCCTATCATGTACGATACTGATACCGATGGTTGAACCTTCCCGGGCGGGCTTGACCACGAGAGGAAAGTGGCGACAACGCTTAAACAATTCGCTTCGATCATCACCGGCACGATAGGCAACAAACCCCGGGGTAGAAATCTCGTGGTAAAGCAAGATCTGCTTGGTGATAACCTTGTCCATCACCATGCTCGAAGACATGACGCCACTTCCGGTGTAGGGAATCTGCATCATTTCCAGAAGGCCCTGGACCGTACCGTCTTCACCGTAGCGTCCGTGCAGACAGATAAAAGCCACATCGGTTCCAACTTCACGCAACTGGGCTGGTAAATCGTGACATGCATCGATCGCGACCGCATCGCAACCGTTCTCCAGCAACGCACTTAACACAGCCTGACCGGTTTTTAACGAGATCTCCCGCTCAGCAGAAAGACCTCCCATCAAAACAGCGATCTTTTTATTCTTCAGTTCAGTGCGATTCATCATCTCGTCACCCATGTTTTTACAAAATTTTCATCAGTTCTGCACCCACTTGCCAGACGTTACCGGCACCGAGGGTAATGACAATGTCTCCGGGTTGTAAAACCGCCTGTAAATGCTCGACCGTAGCGACAACATCACCGGTGTAGCAACAGGACTTGTGACCATGCTCGCTGATCCCCTCGGCCAGCTTTTCTGCCGTCACCTCGGGACGAACATCTTCGCCTGCGGCATAGACATCCATCACGGCGACATGATCCGCCTGGTAAAAGGCCGTCAGGAAATCATCAAAGAGCGCCTCGGTGCGACTGTAACGATGTGGCTGAAAAACTGCGACCAGACGCCGGTTCCAACCACCACGGGCAGCGCCGAGCGTAGCCTTGATTTCCACAGGATGATGACCGTAGTCGTCCACCACCATAATTCCCTGTGCTTCACCTTTGATCTCGAACCTGCGTCCAACGCCGCCAAAATCCTGAAAACCTTCGGCAATTGCGGCAAAGGGCATGTCGAGCTCCATGGCCACGGCAACCGCCGCCAGGGCATTAAGCACGTTATGGCGGCCCGGCATGCGGATACTCACACGACCGAGAGCTTCTCCCCGGTATTGAACAAGGAAACTGGTCCGGTCACCCTCATGCTCAATCTCGGACGCCATAAAATCTGCCTGTGATGTCAAGCCGTATGTGACCAGGCGCTTCTTGACGTCAGGGATCATCCCCTGCAGGTTCTCATCATCCAAACAAAGCACGGCCAGCCCGTAGAAAGGCACCTTGTTGATAAAATCAACGAAGGTCGCGCGGATTTCATCAATGCCACTGTAGAAATCGAGATGATCCTCATCAACATTGGTCACGACCGCGATCGTCGGCGATAACTTCAGGAAAGAACCATCCGACTCATCAGCTTCTGCCACCAGGAACTCGCCCTGCCCCAACTTGGCGTTTGAACCGATCGAATCCAGACGACCGCCGATCACGACGGTCGGGTCGATGTTGCCATGGGAGAGCACCGTTGCCACCATGCTGGTCGTGGTCGTCTTGCCATGGGTTCCGGCAATCGCGATGCCGTACTTCATACGCATCAACTCCGCGAGCATTTCTGCCCTCGGGATGACAGGGATCTTGCGACGATTAGCTTCCTGAACTTCAGGATTCTGCAAATTCACAGCAGTCGATGTGACGACGACATCGACCTCAACAACATTCTCGGCGCGATGACCATAAGCGATTGTCCCACCCAGACTCGCCAGACGGCGGGTAAGGTCACTCTCTTTAAGGTCGGACCCTGAGACCTGGTAGCCAAGATTGATGAGAACCTCGGCAATCCCGCTCATGCCGATGCCGCCTATGCCAACAAAATGAATTTTTTGGATCTTGCCGTACATGATTTCCCCTTCACATATTTTCTGTGAGAACGGTTCGACATTCCCGCAGCAACCTTGCTGCTGCGCCACGTCGCGCCAATCCTTTTGCTGCCGCTGCCATCGACAAGAGGCTGGTACGATCATGCAATAAACCACTGACCAGTTGAGCCAGACGCTCAGCAGTCAGGTCTGTTTCTTCCATCACCATGGCGGCGCCCTTGGCTGCCAGGGCTTGAGCGTTTCCAGATTGATGTCCGGCTGCTGCGTGCGGGTAAGGCACCAGGATTGCCGGACGTCCACAAGCCGTCAGCTCAGCGAGAGTCGTGGCTCCGGCTCGACAGACAATCAACGTCGAGTTTGCGTACGCTTTGGCCATATCGTTGATGAAAGGCTTGACGTCAACATTTGGCCAGCCATTTTCTTTATATCCGCGAACCGTTTCCTCATAATCGAGTTGTCCGGACTGGTGAACAATCTCCAACTTGTCCTGCCATTCGGACAAGTGCGGCAGAGCGGCCACGACCGCCCGGTTAATCGCTCGAGCACCCTGGCTGCCACCAAAAACAAGGAGACAGATTTTCTCTTCCGGAAGACTGGGACACTCTTCCATGGCAGAGCGAACTGGGTTGCCTGTTAACACTGTTGCGCTCCTATGAAAGGCACGATCCGCCTCGTCAAAAGAAAGGCAGACTCTTTTCGCCCAATGACCCAGAAGCCTGTTTGCCAGACCTGGCCATGCATTCTGCTCATGCACCAGGTAGGGAATGCCGAGAGTTTTCGCTGCCAGTAATGCCGGCACTGAAGCGTAACCACCAACACCAACAATGACGTCCGGATTGAACTCCCGCAGGATCTTGCGTGACTGGGAAAAACTCTTAGTCAGTTTGCCAAGGACTTTCAGCCGAGCGAGGACTCCAAGCCCTGCCCAGCCGCTCATTTCAATCGTCTTCAAGGTCCAGCCCAGTTCCGGCAGCATGCGCGCCTCCAGACCTTTCTCGGTGCCGACGAAGAGCACTTCACTCTGCGGCTCTTCACTTTTAAGTTGCTCAGCCAGGGCGATCGCAGGGAAAAGATGTCCACCGGTGCCTCCACCGGCCAGCAACAATTTCATCGCAACTCTCCCGGGAGACTTCTAGAAACATTCAGCAATATGCCGATAGCTGCCAGCGTCGTTATCAGGCTGGTCCCGCCGTAAGAGAGGAAAGGTAGTGCCAGACCCTTGGTCGGCACCATCCCCATGACAACCGCCATGTTGACAAAAGCCTGCATGCCGATCAGCAGGGTGACCCCGAAGGCCAGGAAACAGCTGAATTCATTTGGCGCATTAAGCGATGTCTTGAGACCTCTCAGGATCAGGAGCAGGAACATTGAGGCAATCACGATGATCCCGATAAAACCGAGCTCTTCGCCAATAACAGAGAAGATGAAGTCGGTATGGGCCTCGGGCAGGTAGAAGAGCTTCTGCTTGCTCTCGCCAAGACCTTGACCGAAGGCCCCGCCGTTGCCGAAGGCGATCCAGCTCTGGATGATCTGGAAACCGGTGTCACTCGGGTCTTCCCAGGGGTTGAGAAACGCCATAATCCGACGTCGACGATAATCAACGTTCATCACCATGAAGTACAAGAACGGCATTGCGATCAAGCCGATACCGGCGAGGTAACTTAAACGGGTCCCCGCCACCAACAACATAGCGACCGCTACAATTGCCAGGGTCAGTGCGCTGCCGAGATCGGGTTGGGCCAGCAACAGGCCGATCAAAACCGCGAGGACCACCATGTAAGGCAGAAAACCGATGCGGAAGCTCTTGACCTTGCTCTGTTTGCGGGCCAGGGAATGCGCCATAAAAAGGACCAGGCCTAGTTTGACAAATTCCGCCGGCTGGAAAGTGAACCCGGCAACCTTGATCCAACGGGCCGCACCGCCAACTTTTTTGCCGACGCCGGGAATCAAGACAGCAATCAGCAGAAGCGCGCACAAGCCAAGGACCGGCCACGCTGCTTTGCGCAAAAGATCCAAATTTACGCGCATCAGGAGAGCCATGACGCCAAAACCGATGATGGCATAGGCGCCCTGTCGTTTAAGAAAATGCAGGCTGTCGCTATACTCACGTACCGCCATGATTGACGAGGAAGAAAACACCATCACGACTCCGAGGCAGGTCAGACAGACCGCCAGCACCAGAATCGAATGATCTGTCCCTTGCCTAATTTCCATTGCTGGCTTCCCCTGCACAACTCAAGGCGTGAAACTCACGGGCGAAGATCCGGCCACGCTCTGCAAAGCTTTTAAACATATCAAAACTGGAACAGCCTGGTGAGAGAAGGACTGATCCAACAGGACAGCTCACTTGTGCCGCGATGCCAACAGCTTCATGCATATCGGAGGCACGATGAATTTTCGTCAAGCCATCAAAAGCTTGTGCCATACGCTCTGCTGCAGCACCAATAAGAACCAGGTGATCAACCTTGTCACGAATTATCGGCTCCAATGTAGACAAGTCGCCCTGCTTATCTTTACCGCCGGCGATCAGAACCACCGGCTTTTCCAGGCCGGCCAGGCTTTTCACTACGCTGCCGATGTTGGTGCCTTTGGAATCGTCATACCAGCTGGCACCATTGAGTTGGCCGAGAAACTCCATCCGATGCGCGAGACCGGCAAAGTTCCTGGCAGCGCTCCAGGCGATCTCAGCCGGGCATCCTTCGATCAGTAGAGGAATAAGCGCAGCCATAACGTTTTCCCGATTGTGCTGGCCTCGAAGTTTCAATTCATTGGCGGCAAAGATGACCTCAGAGCCTTGCCAGCGCCAGATGATCTTGTCGTCACTCAGACTCATGCCCGACTCCAGGACAGTCTGGCTACTGAAACAGACCTTGTTCGCTGCCGTTGCCGACGCGGCCTGCATCACCTGGGGATCATCAGCGTTCAGAATCGCTACATCGTCTTCACCCAGGTTTTCAAAAATTTTCGCTTTTGCCGCCACGTAACTCGCCATATCCGGGTAACGATCGAGGTGATCTTCCGAAATATTTAACAGCATGGCGTAGCCTGGGCGAAAGTCTTCAATGGTTTCCAGTTGGAAGGAGGATAGCTCCACAACCTGCCATTGGTAATCATGTCCCACTGCATCGATCAGCGGAGTCCCGAGGTTGCCGCCAACAAAAGCATTTTCGCCCCACGCCTCGAGCATTTCACCGATCAGCGTCGTCACTGTGGATTTTCCATTGGTTCCAGTGATGCCAATCATGATTCCGGTTAACTGATGCCAGGCAATTTCTACCTCGCCAAGGATCGGGATGCCATTTTGCCGGCAGAGATCGAGAACCGGAATATCAAGTGGCACACCGGGGCTTGTCACAATCAAATCAGCCGTTATGAAAAGCTCCGGGGTATGGCCACCGAGATCCATCAGCACGCCAGCCTTTTTCAGTTCATCCAAATTATCCAGAAGCTCGGCACTACGATTATCGGACAAGACGACCCTGGCCCCTTGAGCCAGAAAAAACTTCGCCAGGCTGCGCCCGGTTGAACCGGCGCCGATAATGGTAATTTGCTTATCCCGATAATCTCTCTTCATTACAGACAACACCTACCTCAACTTCAGCGTTGAGAGTCCAATCAGGGCCAGAATGATGCTAATAATCCAGAATCGCACGATAATCTTCGGCTCCGGCCAACCCTTCAGTTCGAAATGATGGTGGATCGGAGCCATACGGAAAATTCGTTTGCCGTAGAGGCGGAAAGACGCGACCTGTACGATAACCGATAGCGCTTCCATAACAAAGATTCCCCCTACAATCACGAGCACGATCTCCTGCTTGGTAATCACGGCAATCGTTCCAATGGCACCACCAAGAGATAAACTTCCGACATCCCCCATAAAGACCTGCGCCGGATAGGTATTGAACCAGAGGAAGCCAAGTCCGGCGCCGATCATGGACCCACAGAGTACTGAAAGCTCGCCCGCCCCCGTTACGCCCGTTATCTGCAAATAATCAGACAAAGTCGCATGACCTGCGACATAAGCGAAGAGCAGGTAGGTCCCAGCTGCGATGATAACCGGCCCGATGGCCAGGCCATCGAGGCCGTCAGTCAGGTTGACAGCATTACTGGCACCGATAATCACCAACATGGCAAAGGGCACGTAAAACCAGCCAAGATCGGGATTGAAGCCTTTGAAAAAGGGAAACGCCAGGGTCGTCTGGAATCCCGGGTAGGTCATCAGGACCAAACCAACGCCAAAGGCGATCAACATCTGCCAGAACATTTTCTTGCGCGGCGAGAGCCCGTCACTATTCTTCAGTCTTACTTTCAACAAGTCATCGACGAAACCTATGATGCCATAACCAACCGTAACCAGCAGCGTCAGCCACACGTAAAGATTGGTTAAATCAGCCCAGAGCAGGGTCGGCAGAACAATCGCAAAAAGAATCAGGGCACCGCCCATGGTCGGCGTTCCTTCCTTCTTGAAGTGCGATTCCGGGCCCAGTTTTCTGATGCTTTGGCCCATTTGCAGCGCCGAGAGCTTCTCGATCAGCCACGGGCCGAGGAGAAAGCTGATGACCAAAGCCGTGATCGCGGCGTAGATCGTCCGGAAAGTGATAAACCGGAAAACATAGAAAACCGAGAACTCGGTATGTAGTGGATAGAGCAGATGATAAAGCACGTCTTATCCTCTTCCGTTGCCGTTTACAGCCGTTGTTTGACGAGCAATACGCAATGCGTCAATCACCTTTTCCATGCGCATGCCCCGAGACCCCTTGACCAGAACCCGATCGCCGCTGTGCAATATTTCGAGAAGACTCGCGGCGAGTTCATCATGACTTGTAGCGCTAAACACCCTCTCTTGCGGAAAACCACTCTCAACCGCGCCCCTGGCAATTTCTTCAGCCAGAGCACCGTAGGTAAAGAGCCAGTCAACTCGCTCCGCAGCGAGCGCTCCGATATGGTGGTGCAGCTCCGGGCCAGTTGGCCCCAACTCAAGCATATCTCCCAGAACGGCTATACGCCGACCAGCCGAACCGAGATCGTGCAAAGCATCCAGGGCTGCGTGGACTGAGAGAGGGTTGGCGTTGTAACTGTCATCAAGGACGACGATATCTTCAGTGAGGACAAAAAGCTCCATACGCCCCGGACAAGGTTTGAAAGCTTGTAATCCACTGACAATCTGCTCCAAGCCAACACCAATGACGTAAGCAGCGGCAGCAGCAGCCAGAGCGTTAGCAACGTTGTGACGACCGGGCAGAGGCAAGACAACCTTCTTCACCTTTCCTTCGATAACCAGGTCAAAGCTGACTGAGCCATTATGCCCGGCAATGTTTTCGGCTTTTACGTCGGCCTCGCTAACAGTACCGAACAGGACCCTTCTCACACCATTAGCAACCGGTAACTGGAGCACTTCCGGGTCGTCTGCGTTGATCAGGGCAACGCCGTCGCTCGGCAGGGCAATAAAGAGTTCGCCCTTGGCCCTTGCAACGCCGGAGATGCCATCGAAGTTTTCCAGGTGGCCGGCGCCGACATTGGTAATCATGCCAATATTCGGACGGGCGATTTCTGCTAACCGGGAGATTTCACCTCGCTCACTCATGCCCATCTCGACAACGGCCCAACGATGCTCTGGCTGCAATTCAAACAGGGTCAGAGGGACACCGATCAGGTTATTGAAGTTGCCGGCCGACTTCAGCCCGGGGCCCGTACTTTCCAGAATAGCTGCAAGCATCTCCTTGCAAGTCGTCTTCCCCGAAGTGCCGGTAATGCCGACAACCGGACCGGCAAATTGACGTCGCATGGCTGCAGCCAGGTCGCCCAGTGCCTTGAGCGTGTTATTGACCTTGATCACCGGGACCAGCAGGCCCCCGATCATCTCTTCACTCAAACAAGCGGCGGCTCCATTCTGAATCGCCTGGTTCATGTAATCATGGCCATCGAAGTTATCGCCTCGAAGCGGTATAAACAACTCACCCGGCTGCAAATTGCGGCTGTCTGTTGAAAAACCCTGCAGCTCTACCGACGCGCCATTCTGCATCAGATGGCCTCCGGTGATTTCAGCAATGGTGCGCACGTCCATGCGGATCATTGGTGACCTCCATCTTGCAGAGCCTTGCGTAACTCTTCCCGATCATCAAAGTGAATACGCCCGCTTTTGAGTATCTGATAATCTTCATGGCCCTTACCGGCGACCAGGAGAAGGTCTCCGGGTTGCAGGAGATCTACAGCGAACTGAATGGCAGCACGACGGTCTTCTATGACAACGTAGCCCCTGCCCTCACCCTTGGCCGCTTCCGCCGTACTCCACTCGCGCGCGTGGACCTTGATCAGGCCCTCCCGCACATCGTTGAGAATCTGCGCAGGATCTTCGTTGCGAGGGTTATCCGAAGTCGCGATCGCGATATTAGAGCCACGGGCAGCAACCTCAGCCATGATCGGACGCTTGGTGCGATCACGATCACCTCCACAACCAAAGATCGTCAGAATTCTTTTTGGGGCCAGCGCCTGCATCGCTTCTATGACACGCCGTAGAGCATCACCGGTATGGGCATAATCAACCAGGATCACTGCACCTCGATCATTCTCTACCTGTTCCAGCCGTCCAGGGACACCCGTCGCGGCCGACAGGCCGGAGGCAATCACCTGCGGGGACAGGCCAAGAGCGACAGCCGCACCGATGGCACAAAGCAGGTTCTCAGCGTTGTAATCACCGAGCAAAGGACTAGCGACATCAACGACGCCCGAAGGTGTTGACACTCGGGCGCGGATGCCCTGTAGCGAAATCTCCAGACTTTCCGGATAAATATCGGCGTTGCTGGCTCGTCCACAGGTCAGAGCGTCGGGAAGCATGGCTGCCAGCCGTTGACCATAGCTGTCGTCTATATTGATAACGGCCCGGCCATTGTCGCGGGGGAGCAACTCCTTGAAGAGATGGTATTTGCTCTTGAAGTAGCTCTCCATGTCGATGTGATAATCAAGATGTTCCGGTGTCAGGTTGGTAAAGACCCCAACATCAAAGTGCACACCATCAGCACGACATTGCTCCAAAGCGTGCGAGGAGGTTTCCATGACCAGCGAGCGGGCACCGTTATTGTGGAAATCCCGGACCTGCTTCATCAGGTCAAGAGCTTCCGGTGTGGTGTGCGTAGCATTTCGCAAATCTGTTCCGTAGCGGTAATTGATGGTGCCGACCACGGCAGGAGATAAATCCGCCTGTGCGAGGATCTCTTCCAGCAGGTAAGTGATGGTTGTTTTACCGTTGGTCCCGGTAATACCGACGACCTTCATATCTGCCGTCGGATTGCCATAAAACTCGGCGGCAGCCAAAGCCATGGCCTGCCGGGCATTATCAACCAGCACCACCGTGACCTGCTCAGTTCTTTCAAAAAGTTCTTCACAGAAGACAACCCCGGCACCACCGGCAATCGCGCTGGGGATAAAATCGTGTCCGTCGCTCACAACCCCGCGCAGGGCAAAGAAGGCCTCTCCCTCCCCGATCTGTCGAGAATCGTAGTGCATACCTGTCACCTCAAGGTCCATGTCTCCATGCACCTGCTGGTAAGAACAGTTTTTCAGGATCTGCGCTAGTTTCATAAAGTCCGTCTCAAGCACGTATCTTAGGTGGGTGGCGACAAGCGCACCCACACCGGGGATCCATAGGGTATCGTCACGCCCGGACCAGGCGATTGTTCAACAACTCGACCACGCCCCCGGAAGCTGACGTTCAGCCGTTTCTCTTCCATCACCTCGAGGACCTGGCGATAGCTCAAACCGTCAAAATTTGGCATCTGAGGCCCACCGGAGATATCCGAATTGACAACGGTCTGCTCCAACTGCCGACCTTGAGCCGTTGCCTCAATAAAAATCTGATCTAATGACGGCAAGGTATCTTTGGCAGTGATCGCGTCACTCGGTTGCACCTTGAGGTATTGCATGGCCTGGGCTGCAATCCGCGAGAAAACGGGAGCCGCCGTCAGACCGCCATAAACCACCTTATAAGGTTCGTCAAGGGAGACAATCATCACCAGTTTTGGATCTTCTGCCGGCAGGAAGCCAACAAAGGAAGCCACCCTTTTATCGACTGAGTAGGTGCCGGTCACGGCGTCAACCTTTTGTGCGGTGCCGGTCTTCCCTGCAACCCGGAAACCAGGGACCCTGGCATGGGTTGCGGTGCCACCGTCTTCCGTAGTCATCTCCATCATCCGCGTTACCGTCTGTGCGACATCACGGGCAATGACCTTACGCACAACGCGAGGTCGATTCTGTTGGCTTATCTGCCCCTGACTGTCGACAACACGTTCCACAACATAGGGCTCCATCAGGTAGCCGCCGTTAGCAATCGTGGATACGGCTGTAGCCAACTGGATCGGTGTAACGCTGACGCCCTGACCAAAGGAAATGTTTGCCAGGTCAGCTTCGAACCACCTGTTCGGCGCCCGCAACAGACCAACAGCCTCGCCCGGCAAGTCGATTCCCGTCTGCTGACCGAAACCAAAATCCCTGAGATAACTGTAGAAAGCCTTCCTCTCGAGCATTTTACCGATTTTCGCCGAGCCGATATTCGAGCTGTACTTGATGATCTCGGCAGGCGTCAGTTTCTGGTACTTCTTATGGTCGTGGATATTTCTGCCACCGACACGATACTTGCCATTTTCACAATCGATCTTCTGACTTGTGCTGACAACGGCCTCGTTGAGAGCGGCCGCCATGAGAAACACTTTAAAGGTCGAGCCTGGTTCATAGCTGTCACAGACAGCACGATTCCGCCATTGGGAAGGCTTGTGGCGGAAGAACGAGTTGGGGTTATACTCCGGGTAACTGGCCATCGCCATGATTTTGCCTGTTGCCGGCTCCATCATCACAACAGTTCCAGCCTTGGCACCGGTCTTACGCAGGCCGTCGGCCAACTCCCGTTCGGCGATATACTGCAGGTTCTTATCAACCGTCAGGTAGAGATCGTTACCTCGCGTGGCGCCTTGAACCTGTGGCAAACCTGAACCGAGACCGCGCCCCAGAGCGTCGCGCTCCATGACCAGGTAGCCGCCCCGGCCAAGGATTTGCTTGTCATACTTGAGCTCCAGCCCTTCCAGCCCTTTCGGGTCGAGCCCGGTAAAACCGAGAAGATGAGCCGCGATATTCGAGTTGGGATAGAAACGACGCGGTTCCTTGATCATGCCCACGCCCTTGATGCTTAATGACTTGATTTTTTCGCTCTGGCTGGGCGTCACCTGACGCTTCAACCAGACAAAATTGCTGTTACCTTTGAGTTTGGCCTTAACCGTTGACTTGGGAAGGCCAAGAGCTTTTGCGAGCTGTTTCGTTGCGCCGGCACGGTCTTCCAGCTTGCGCGGTTCGACATAGATAGAATCGACGTCAACGCTCACGGCCAGCTCTTCACCTTGACTGTCAAAGATCGTCCCGCGTTGTGGCGTCAGGGGAATCGTTTTCTGATGCTGGCGGTCGGCACGCTCGTGCCACTGCTCTTCCTGAATGACCTGGAGATCAAAGGCGCGCATCGTCACCAGGGCAAAACCGATGGTGAAGATCACCCCGATCAACCGGATACGAATACGTACGCCTTTCTCCAGCTCTTTCATCAATCCACCGTTATCACCTGCTCGGACGAAGGCAGGCGCAAGTTCAGTTCTTTTCGTGCCACCCGCTCAATCCGTTCGGGATCTCTCAGGCTGGCGGCTTCCAGGGAGAGGTTGCTCGCTTCCTGACGCAGGCCGCGTAACTTGCTCTCCAGTTGCGACATCTCATATTCCAGGCTGGTCACCTGAACACGGGACCAGACGAAGAACAACGAGACCATCAGTAAAAGGGAAATAAAACCGAGCACCGGAAGCAGGTTCGGTCGACGCAGAGTAAATCCATTAATCTTCGGTAAAGCTCTTGCTATAGCATCAGGCATATTATTCCCCTTTCGCCGGGAGTTTTTCCATGGCCCGCAAAACTGCACTGCGCGCTCGAGGGTTGTTTTCTGTTTCTGATTCTGTGGCACGCACGGCTTTACGGGTCAGTACGCGAACCGACGGTTGTTCTCCACAAGCGCAAACAGCGAAACGCGGCGGGCAGACACACCCGGTTGCCAGGGCGCGAAAGGCTTGTTTGACCATGCGATCTTCCAAAGAATGGAAGCTGATCACGACCAGGCGGCCACCGGTCTTCAAGCGCAGCCATACGGTATCCAGAGCAGTACGCAAGTTATCAAGCTCGCCATTCACATGAATACGCAGCGCCTGAAAAACCCGGGTCGCCGGGTGAATCCGCTGCGGCCCCCTGCCTGCCGGCACGACCCGACTGATCAGGTCCGCCAACTGCAGGGTTGTTACAAAGGGCGTTTTCTCACGATCTGTGACGATGGCCCGGGCGATCTTTCCGGCCCAACGCTCTTCACCATAATCACGAAAGATCCTTTTCAATTCATCCGCCTCAGTTTCTGCAACCACTGTTGCGGCAGAGACGCCCTCTTTCGGATTCATTCGCATATCAAGCGGCCCGTCCTCGCGAAAAGAGAACCCGCGCTCCGGGCTATCGATCTGATGGGAAGAAACGCCCAGGTCCAGCAGGATCCCATCAACAGCAGCAATCTCCAACTGGTCGAGCTGCGTACACATGTCTGAGAAATTCCCCTGTCGCAAAACAACTCGTTCACCAAAAGAAGCCAATTCTCTCTGCGCTGCAGCAAGAGCTTCCGTATCTCGGTCCATGCCAATCAACACACCATCGGGAGAACTCGCCTCGAGAATCAACCGGGCATGACCTGCACCACCAAGGGTGCCGTCCAGGTAAACACCGCCGCTATGTGGCTGAAGGTATTGCATCACCTCTTCGGCCATCACCGACACATGCTTGAACCCACCCGAAGACATAACTAAAGCCCCAAGTCGAAACGCTTCTGTCGATCCTCAGCCAGACGCTGCTCAGCTTCGGCGAGCATTTCGATATATCGTGTCTTGTTCCAGATCTGGATTTTTTGCGCGCCACCGACGATGACAACATCACGCACGCCGTCCGTATCCAACTGGCAATACTCTCGCAAGGATTGCGGCAACTGGATTCGGCCCTGCTTATCAAAGGTGCAATGTGTTGCGGGAGTGACGGTTGTAAAATAGAGGTCTTCACGAAACTGGTCGTTCGGAAGTTGTGCGAATTTTTCGAGGAAGCCCTCCCATTCGGAGAGCGGGTAGGCGACGATACCGCAACGGTCCTGAGTGACAACCAGAATATCTTCCTGGTTGTTCTCTTTCAGCTGCTCGCGGAACTTGGCTGGAATACTGGCCCGCCCCTTTGCATCGATTGAATTGTAATAAACGCCCTGAAATCCCATTTGGCCCTCTTTGGCCTAAAATTACACTATTCACCACCTTCTGGGCAAATATAGTCGCCATACGGGGGCCTGTCAAGAATTTATTTCATTTTTTTAAGGGGTTAGGCCATTTTACGGAGGTTGGAAAACAGCTTATGTGCAGGTGATTTCGAGAGCCTTCACAAAGTGTCGGAAAACAGGTTTAGATACAATGTTATATTTTTCAATGAGATAGCAGCGAACCTCAAGAAAACGTCTTAACCATAAAACGGCAAGAAAGGCGATAAGGCTTTAGGGCCGGCCTTACAGCCTTACAACATCACGGCCCTTTCTGGTCTTTATGACCAGGAAGCTGCACCTCAATTTGCTCAATCCTCCGGTCCTCAACCTCGCGAACGGTAAAGAGAACGCCATCGACCTCACAGTGCGCACCAACCTCAGGGATACTCCCCAGAGAGTTGAGCAGGAAACCCGCCAGGGTGTTGACATGCTCTTCGGAGAGACTTAACCCGAAGCGCCTGTTGATGTAACGGATTGCGGCGCTGCCATCCACAAGATAAAGATTTACGCCAAGAGGTTTGACAAGGATATCCTCCTCATCGTACTCATCATGGATCTCACCGACAATCTCTTCGACAATATCTTCAAGAGTGCAGATCCCCTCGACCCCGCCATACTCATCAACAACCATGGCAAGGTGCAGGTGCTTGCGACGAAAGGCCTGCATCAGGGCTTCAATAGGCTTGGCTTCAGGGACAAAGTATGGAGGTCGAGCCAGTTCACGCAATGAGAACTGATCCGGCTTTTCGAGATAACTCAGAACATCTTTGGAATGAATAACACCCACCACGTTATCCAGATCACCATCGTAGACGGGGAAACGCGAATGTCGGGCCTGAGCAGTCAACTGCACAACGTCCTTAAAAGCTGCATCAACAGAGATGCCGACAACCTCTGTGCGCGGCACCATGACGTCGCGTACGCGACTCTGCGAAAGGTCAAAAATGCCGTGCAGCATACGGCGTTGATCTTCAGCGACAACCCCCGATTCTTCACCGAACTCGATAATTGACCGGATTTCATCTTCGGAGATCAAAGGGGTCTGATCTTCTCCCCTGAGGAAGTGAGTCAAGATACGTGAAACACCGCTGACCACGGCAGTCACCGGACGTAACATCCACATGAAGAAACGGATCGGGTGCAGCACTCGGAAAGAGAGTTTCTCCGGGTAAGTCGCTGCGTACGTCTTGGGGCAGACTTCCGAGAAAATCAGCAACAGCGGGGTCAAAATAAGAATTGTCATTAATTCGCCCCCCTTCCCGAACAGATCGAGAAAAAGAGCTGTTGCAAAAACCGAGATCATGATGTTGACCAGGTTGTTGCCGACCAGAATGGCGCTCAGCAAATCGTCAGGCTTGGAAAGAAGTGTCTCCAGACTCTTGGCACTAGGGCGCGCCTTTTCTGCCAGGTACTTGACCCGTAAGCGGTCCATCGACATGAGCGCTGTTTCAGAACTGGAAAAAAAGGCCGAGAAGACAAAGAGGACTAAGAGTCCCAGGACGTGCAGCCATTGATCTGTGGTCATCGGGTTAAATCACCTGTTGTTTCGTAAGGATACGTCTTTAAAGGATATTAACTGACTCGCGAGAGAAACACAATCAGCTAAAGTTTTATTTACATGAACCCTTGCCCAATGAATTCAAAACAAAAAGACTTAAAACCCTTCTCCCGCATGAAGAAAAAATCTGTTATATTAACTCCTTAAGCAGCGATTTAAGACTGGCAGCCCCTCACCATTTCTGTTGGAGCAACACCAATGATCGACCTTTTCACCCAACAACGCCACACCGATCTCTGTACAGAGATCAAACGCCACAACCAGCTCTATTACAACCAGGATCAACCGGAGATCAGCGATGCTGAATATGACGCTCTTTTCCGCGAGCTACAGGAGATTGAATCGCAGTTTCCTGACCTGATCACACCTGACTCGCCGAGTCAGAAGGTCGGCGCACCGCTCACGCAAAAGTTTGCTCCTTCACCACATGTTGTACCGATGCTCTCTCTTAAAAATGCCAAGAACGCCGAAGAGTTTCACGACTTTGACACCAGCTTGCGCAAAACCTTCCTGGCCCGTTCCGAAGAGCTTGAATACGCCTGCGAGATGAAGCTTGACGGTGTGGCTATAGAGCTGACTTATGAGAAGGGCCAGCTGATAAAAGCCAGCACCCGTGGTGATGGTTTTGTGGGCGAGGATATCACCGAAAACGTCAGGACGATTGCCGACATCCCACACAAGCTGAAAGCACCCTATCCTGACGTCCTCGATGCACGTGGCGAGATCTATATCGACCTGGCAGACTTCCAGGCCCTGAACAGGGCACAGGAAGAAGCCGGAGACAAGACCTTTGCCAACCCGCGCAATGCTGCAGCCGGCAGCCTGCGCCAACTCGATGCAAAGATTACCGCGCAGCGCCCGCTGCGAATCTTCTGTTACGGAGTCGGCCGCATGCAGGGCATCGTGACTGCAACCCAGATTGAAACTCTGCAATTACTGGAAAAACTTGGCCTTCGCGTGAACCTGGAGCACACGATTCCTGCCCTGGGCGCCGATAAGGTGGTCGACACTTTCAGAAGACTTCAGGAACAACGCGACAGCCTGCCCTTCGAGATTGATGGTGTGGTCGTCAAGGTTAACGACACGGCTTTGCAGGAAGAGCTCGGCATGGTCAGTCGTTCGCCAAGATGGGCGATTGCCCTGAAGTTCCCACCGCGCCAGGAACAGACTTTGGTCGAAGACATAGGCCTTCAGGTCGGCCGCACCGGCGCCATCACCCCTGTGGCCTACCTGAAGCCGGTCATCGTCAGCGGCGTTACGGTCTCCCGGGCCAGCCTGCACAACTGGGATGAAATCGAGCGTCTCGACATTCGCGTGGGCGACCATGTCATTGTCGAGCGTGCCGGGGATGTCATCCCTGATGTTGTCAAAGTCCTTACAGAAAAGCGCACCGGCAAAGAGCGTCAGATTCCCCTGCCGACAGAATGCCCTGAATGCAAGGCCCATGTGCAAAAAAAACCGGGCGAAGTCGTACCACGCTGCAACAATCCTCGTTGCCCCGCCCAGGCCATTGAGAGCTTTAAGCATTTCGTCTCACGCGACGCCATGGACATAGAGAGCCTTGGTGAAAAGCAACTATCGCAGCTGCTCACTGCCAACAAGATCAAGGACTTCGCCGACCTGTACCTGATCGACAAAGAGGCGATGTTCGCCATGGAGCGTATGGGCGACACTCTTGCGGAAAAGCTGTTACGTTCCATTGAGGCCAGCAAGACCCAGCCCCTTTCAAGGCTCCTCTTCGGGCTCGGCATTCGTCACGTCGGCAAGAACACCGCCAAGATCCTGGCCAAGCGTTTTGCCTCCTTGGACGAACTGGCAAAGTGCAGCACTGAACAATTGATCGCCATTCACGAGATCGGTGACAAGGTCGCCGAATCGATCGTCGATTATTTCAATAACCCCGAGAAGATACTCCTGCTGGAGAAGCTGCAAGAGGCCGGGGTCAAACCGCAGACAGAAGCCGTAATCCAACAGGACGGCCCCTTGACCGGAAAGACTTTCGTTATCACCGGCACCCTGTCGAGGTGGTCGCGCAAAGAAGCCGAAGAATTGGTCGAAAAGGCCGGCGGCCGAGCCGCCGGCTCGGTCAGCAAAAAAACCGATTACGTGCTGGCCGGGGAAAATGCCGGCAGCAAACTGACTAAAGCGGAAAAGCTTGGCGTTAAAGTCCTTGATGAAACGACTTTCGCCCAGCTGGTGGGGGTCGCACTATGAAAAAAGTCCGCGCAGAGCTCAAGATTCATGGCCGCGTACAAGGCGTTTTTTATCGTCAATCAACCAAGGAAACCGCCGTTCGGCTCGCTTTAACCGGATGGGTCAGGAATTGTCCAGACGGTTCCGTTGAAGCGGTCTTTGAAGGTGAGAAAGCTGTTGTCGACCAGGCGATTGAATGGTGCAGACAAGGTCCTCCTGCGGCTCGAGTTACTGATGTCGTTGTGAGCTGGAAGGACTTCGATGGAGGACTTGACGGATTTGAGGCTCGACGCTGAAAACACATCAGCCGCCCTTGATAAGTGACTGCGTTTATTCAGGCAGCTTCCGGCATAAAAAATGCCCCGGTTCCTGGAGGGGAAGGCCGGGGCTAAATCTCTGTACAACCAGTTTAGAAGGGTTGTAACAGAGTGTCATATATTTTGTGAAAAGAACGCTACTACAGTCGCAGGATTAAGTCAAGTTCATATTTGGCCAGTGCTTGGCAAAAAAGAGCCCCACAGCTCTGGAGGTAGTGAGCTGTGGGGCGAAATATTCTTTTTCAGGAGGTTTTGAAGAAGGTTGCCTCGGATTTACCTGCCACAGAAAATCTTCAGCTTATCTCCAGGTCGCTGCCACGGCCACCCTTTGATGGTTTGTAAGATACAGCAGAGTTCAAGAGAAATAAACGTGGGGTCTCGTAAAGTTTAAATCGCGATCTCACAAAACCGGACTGTGCCTTTACACAGTCTGCCAGGCTAACTGCGCTCGCCATCGAGAAGTTTTTCTATCTGTTTAAGAACCTCTCTCGTCTGAAACGGTTTGGTCATAAAACCATCAGCTCCGGCCTTACGTCCTGTCTTCAGGTCACCCTCAGCACCTCTTGCCGTTAGAAACATGACCGGGATGTCTTTTGTCTCCGGGTTTTCCTTGAGATACTGACAAACTTTAAAACCGTCGATATCAGGCATCATGACATCAAGCAGGATCAAATCTGGCAGCTCCTGGCGCGCCATAACGATCCCCTGCTGGCCACTCTCCGCGTATATCAGCTCGTAGCCCTTGATGCGAACAATCGCCGCCAACAGACGAAAAACAGTCTTGTGATCATCTACCAGCAGAATTCTTTTCTGCTCAGCCATTAGATGTCCTCTTCCTCGGCCAAGCTGAGACTCTCGCGATACACATCGCTGCTCGGCAGGCCATATTCCTTGGCAATCAGTTTAACGGCATCACGTCGCGACAAATCACCTTCATTGAGCAATTGCCGCAAAGCCTCACGCACGTTCATCTGCGGTCCTTGAGTGCTCGGTGGAAGGATCAGAACCAGTTCACCACGAGCCGGCTCACGTTCAAATCGAGCCACTGCGGCGGAAATATCCCCCCGGAAAAACTCTTCGTGCAGCTTGGTCAACTCGCGTGCAACAACGATTTGACGTTCTGAACCAAAGATTTCGACCATGTCAGAGAGGGTGGCTGACAATCGATGTGGTGCTTCATAAAACACCAGAGTCCTCTGTTCCCCATTCAATTGACGGAACAGATCTTTCCGGGCCTTGGTTTTTTGCGGCAGGTAACCCTCAAAAGCGAAACGATCAGTGCCCACCCCGGCGGCGCTCAAGGCCGTAATCGTTGCCGAGGGACCGGGAATCGGTACGACCCGGATTCCGGCATCGTAACAGGAAGCGATCAGGCGGTAACCGGGGTCTGCAATACAAGGCGTTCCCGCATCGCTGATCAGAGCAATATTTTCCCCGTTTTGCAACCTCTCAACCAGCATCTCCTGCCGCTGCCGTTCGTTGTGATCGTGATATGAAATCAACGGCTTCTTTATACCGAAATGGGCAAACAGCTTACGACTGTGCCTGGTATCTTCTGCCGCGACCAAGTCGACCTCGCCGAGAATCCTGACGGCTCTATAGGTCATATCCTCGAGGTTGCCGATCGGCGTGGCAACAATATAGAGAGTTCCTGTTGGAGGCCCGCCCTGCTCTTCAATCATACGTTCAGAAATCCTTTTCTACGGCAGCTGCAGCGATCTGATCCAGCTCTTCCAGCCAGAGGTTAGCGCTGGCATCACTCGGCATACGCCAATCACCACGCGGTGACAATGAGACGCTTCCGACCTTCGGTCCATCGGGTAGACAAGAGCGTTTGAACTGCTGTGCAAAGAAGCGGCTATAGAAGAGCTTCAGCCATTTGAGAATCTCTGCCTGAGAGTAGTCTCCAGCAAAGGCACGACAAGCGAGATCGAGGATCTTGCGTGGTGCAAACTGGTTGCGGACCACCTGGAAAAGGAAAAAATCGTGTAGTTCGTATGGACCGACATGGTCCTCGGTTTTCTGGCTGATAGCTCCATCTTCATCGGGCGGCAGGAGTTCCGGGGACACGGGCGTGGCACAGACGTCGTGCAGCACCTCTGCCGTTTTGCCGCTGAACTCGGCTTCAGCACACCATTCGATCAGGTAACGCACCAGGGTTTTCGGTACCGAGGCGTTGACCCCGTACATCGACATGTGGTCGCCGTTATAGGTCGCCCAGCCAAGGGCCAGTTCCGACAAATCCCCCGTACCGACCACAAGGCCACCGACCTGATTGGCCAGATCCATGAGAATCTGGGTGCGCTCACGGGCCTGCGAATTCTCGTAGGTGATGTCGTGTTTGTCAGGGTTCTGGCCGATATCTGCAAAATGTTGATGAACAGCTGCATCGATACTGATCATACGCAAATCGACACCAAGCTCTGCAGCAAGAGTTTCGGCATTGCCTTTGGTTCTGGCAGTGGTCCCAAAACCAGGCATAGTGACCGCGAGAATATCGTTGCGTGACCATTTCAAGCGATCGAAGGCCTTGACCGTAACCAGCAAGGCCAAGGTGGAATCCAAACCACCGGAGATTCCGAGAACAACCTTCTGGCTGCCGGTGTGCATCAGACGTTTCATCAGGCCTGTCGTCTGAATGGCAAAAATTTCTTCGCAGCGCCCCTGGCGTTCGGCAAGATCAATCGGCACAAAAGGCGTCTTGGCGATCGGTCGCATAAGATCATCAGCTTGACGCTCGGTCACCTCGACAGGCACCAGCAGAAAGTCCTGATCGGTCATACTGGCTGCGTAACTGTTATTGCGCAAACGCTCATGGACCAGGCGCTGAACATCAATATCAGCAACAGCCATCTGCGAGGCAAATTGAAAGCGTTCGGTTTCAGCGAGAATCTGGCCATATTCAGCGACCAGGGAATGGCCGGAGAAGACCAGGTCGGTGCTGGATTCGCCCGGCCCCGCCGACGCATAGAGATAGGCGCTCAGACAGCGTGCGGACTGAGACTCAACCAGGGCTCGCCGGTATGAACACTTACCGAGAATTTCGGGGCTTGCGGAAAGATTAATCAGGAGCGTTGCGCCGGCGGCGGCCATGGCTCCACTCGGCGGGTTGGCCACCCAGGCATCCTCGCAAACCTCGATCCCGAAGAGACAGTCAGGCATACCATCGACATCAAAGAGGAGGTCGGTCCCAAAGGGAGGAGCTTCGTCCAGCCACGCCAGCTGGTCATCGACCAGGTCGAAGGCACTGGAGAACCAGCGCTCTTCATAAAATTCTTGCGTGTTAGGGAGAAAGGTTTTCGGCACCACACCGCAGATACGGCCATGGCTCATAACCACTGCTGCGTTGAAAAGCCGTCCGGATTGACGAACCGGGGCGCCGACGATGAGAATCATACCGGTTTGTTCGCTTAAGGTGGTCAGCGTTGTAAGTCCCTCGCGCACCTTTTCCAACAAGCTCTGCTGATAAAAGAGATCGCCGCAGGAATAACCGGTCATGGCAAGTTCGGGGAAGACCAGAAGTTGCACGCCTTGGTCCGCGGCCTGCAGAGTCGCCTCTTCAATCGCAGCCAGGTTAAAAGCAACGTCGGCAACCTTCAATGCCGGGGAAACCGCCGCCACCCGAATCATCCCCAACTCACGCAGTAACATTGTCACCTTGAACCTCCTCGGCCTCTGGTTATATCAGCGAAACAACAAGGGTTATATTGTATGTGGGAGAACGGGAAAAAGCAATCGGAACGAGGCTGGCTGAAAAGGGTGAAGGAATGTGTTCAGGCTTCAAAAGCGTCGGGGATATAATCAACCTGAAAAGACTCGCCGGACACGGTGATGGCAATCACATCGAAGCGGGGCTGCAAGCCCTTGTGCGGCTTGTTGTTTAAATACCATTTGGCGGTCTGCACAATCTGCCGCTGCTTACGTGGCCCCACCGCCTCGCCGGGTGAGCCAAAGGCTGAACCACGACGGGTTTTCACCTCGACAAAAGCCAGGATGCGTTTGCTTTTAACCACCAGGTCAATTTCTCCGACCGGAGTGCGCAGATTACGTTCAACAATCTTCATGCCCTGGTTTTGCAGATATCGGGCAGCGGCCTCCTCGCCTTGCCGTCCCAGAGTTAAGCGTTCCTGGGTCATGGCCCCTCACAATGCTCTTTGACACCGGCAAAGGAGCGCCGGTGGCAGATACAGGGACCATATTTGGCGACCGCATCACGATGTTTCTGACTGCCGTAGCCCTTATGCCCGGCAAAACCGTACTCTGGGAAAAGTCGATCGTAGGCGACCATGATCCGGTCACGCACCACCTTGGCAACGACTGAAGCCGCGGCAATAGAGAGTGAACGTGAGTCCCCCTTTTTCAGGGTCTTCTGTTCAATCAGGGTCGGAACAGGGGTAATCCCATCTACGAGGAGAAAATCAGGAGGGACAGAGAGTCGCGCGACGGCACGATTCATCCCCTTCAAGGTCGCCTGCAGGATATTAATCTGGTCGACTTCATCAGCCCGACTGACACCAATCCCTACAGCAATGGCCTGCTCATGGATCAAGGGGTAAAGTTCGTTGCGCTTTTTCTCAGAGATCTGTTTGGAATCGTTCAGGCCAGGGAGCTCGAAATGTTCCGGGAGGATGACTGCAGCTGCAACCACAGGCCCGGCCAAGGGACCTCGACCGGCCTCGTCGATACCGGCAACGGCCTGATAGCCCTGACGTCGAGCCATGGCTTCAAAAAAAAGGGTGGATTGTTCTAACTCGGGGAATAGTACCATTGGCCCTTACCTTGTAAATGTGGCCAACAGTATTAACGGATTTCTACTGGCAATTCAAGGAGTCAAATGTGAATAAGACGTTTCCCACCAGGCTCTGTGAGCGTTCTGTGTTGATGAATGAGTAGTCTCATACGTCCTAAGGTAATCTAGGAATTGTTGCTGGCATAACTTCTGAGAAACCAGCAAGGGGTGTGTCAGGAGAGTGCGACTGACAAACTAGTTTTTGCCTCGTCTTGAAAGAATATAAGCAAAAACCAGCAAAGGATATACTAAAAGTGCTTCAACAAACTTCCCCTGGAAAAGAGCGAATGTGCTGAACAACATACCAACTATTATTAGGACTAACAGCAGTATTGCAATCGGACGGTTCATGATTTTCTCGTTTTGACAATCTCGAATCTTGGACCTGGTGTCTTAAAAACCCCGCTCCTGGCACACCAGAAATCATGACTCAGGGCCGTGAACCGACACACTTCGTAACGTTCATGATAACCGGCGGCGAAGCTAGGTTACGGCCACTATCGCAATTACAGGTTTTGTTTTCAGTTTAGCGCAGACGCATTATTCGTCTGCGTTGGTTTGATGGTTAAATGACCTTTACAGCACAAATACCAGCAAAACAGGTAAAACAAAAATTAAGGCAAGAGATGAGATTTGCCAGATGATCAATGCCTTTGTTTTCGCTTTGCCAAACTCTTGACTGTGTGTTGCATAAAAAGCTTTGTAGAAACCTTCTATGTTCCCATTTACTGACATGATGATCGTGTCTTTAAAGCTGACATCGACCACACCGCGAGTTCTTAGGTACCGGCAAAAATATAGAAGTAGCCCACCGTGGCAGAAGAACAAAAACATTAAAACTGCCACAAGGCTCCACATTATTTTATCATCATTCATGATTTATGCTTCTAACATTGATACTGCACGCTGGTAGGCTTGATATCGCCTCACAGGTAGTCAGTTAATTAGTGTCTTATGCACCTTGGTCCTGATACACATCAATTCATGTATCAAAGGCGTTGTGAATTGGACTATACGGTTGAAGGTTCGAGACCCTTCAACCAGTTTTCTAAAGCTTTATAAGTTCCGGTTTTGGAATCACATGACACTTAAGGGTGGTTGCTTTTTTATATTCTTTATCTGTTAACGTGCTAGCCATAAGTGCTTTTCGTTGTTTATTTACTTTGCAGCCTTTCTCTGCTTGGAGTTCAATCAAGCTTAATCCATCAATAGCTGGGCAATCGTTATCAATGAGCAAAAATTCAGCACAAGACTTCTTTGCATGACATTGTTGCCCTACAGACTTAACTGCATTACAGAGCAAAGGGTCAGATATAAGAATAGGTTTGTAGCCTAACTCCTTCGTGTACAATCCAAGGTCATCCCTGACACTGTCTTCATGCTCAATAATCAGTAAATTACGCATATCCTCTCCAGTTCAATAACGTTTCAAAGCAGTAGCACTCACCCTGAATCCAGGCCTCAAAACCCCTGCGACTAACACAACAACAATTGCGTTCCGGGACCGTGGTGTTGAGGCATTATTGTTTACATTCTTCGTATGTCGGACCCCAAGGCATTATTACCCAATTAACTTTATTACCTGAAACATACATAGGGTTATCAATTGTAAATTCTGAAGTTTTTATTTCGTAGAGCTTGTCCCCAGGGAGGTCACTGTGAACAAATTTGTGGTATCCATCTTCAGAGCCAATATAAAACCACTGGGATGCTTTAGGATCTTGCCATTCACATTTGAGCCTATTTAAATCATCCGGAGTAATTACTTCAAACTCGTCAGATAGCCAATCACATGCTGTGACTGTTAGTAGCAATATGAAAATTATTGTCATCCTCATAATATCGTCCTAAATACCTCGCTCCTGACACACCCTTATTTACGTCTCAAGGGCGTGGTTTATGAGAGTATGACCTTTACGTTTTTCAGGCTTCATTCTTGTGAAAAACATCAAAGAAGACGACGCTATTATCGTCTATCTCGTCACACTTTTCACAGCGGTCTTCTAGCTTTTTACTTGCTTTGCGACAGATCGCACACCACTCATAAATTAGCCGATAGTCTCCACGTCCAACATACTTCTTGAAGCGGCTATGATGAGTGCCACGCATTCGACCATCAGCATCATCGGGGTTATGAAGCAGGCGTTCAATGACTTTGTTGATTCGTAAAAATCCTGGAGGGTCTTGCTTTTGGATTTTGATTAGCTTGCTTTGGAAACAAACCGTTGGATGGTAGGTATACGATGACATTAGAATCAGGCCCCTCCGTTTCTCATTCATCAAGCAACTGACACACTCGGCAATTTACCGGAATTATTACATTTGGTCAAACTTGAGAAGTCTTGAAAGTTGTGCAGTGGCTAATGAGAGTCAAAATCGGCTGATGTGGACGACTCCTAGAAACCCTCCGACTGACTCATCTACATATAGCTCATCTACATTCGCCTTGAGAGTAGCTGGTGACTTTTGAGTCGGAGCAAGCGCCACAACCATTTGAGTAAGTTCTAAATGAACCATCAGCGAGATTGCCGCAGACCGGGTTGTAATCCATGGTACACATTTCAGGTCGTAACTCAGGACATTTTACTGAAGCCATCTTTACTGTTTGCTGCTGCTGAGTTGGTCCACATGCTGTGACGAAAAGAACAACTATAAAAAATACAATTCTTGTAGAAAACGATAGTTTCATTTGCTCTATCCCTTATGAAAAGCTGTCCTACCCACCTCGTCGCTGACATGCCCCGGTCAGTTGTTGATCTCTCTAACATCGTGCAATTGCTTGAGCAGAAGGACGTTGATCTTGTTGTTCTTGACCAGGGAATCGACACAACAACAATTTATGGGAGACTTCAATTCAACCTTTTGGCTTCCATTGGTGAATTTGAAAGGGGCATAATCAGAGAACGGTCAAAAGAGGGTCGCGAGAAAGCGATTGCGCGGGGAGTGAAGTTCGGGATAAAAGCCAAGCTAAGTGCTTATGAAATTTCTGAGATGGTTAGGCTTTTTGAAACTGACGAGCTTAGCAAACGTGACATTTGTGAAATCTTCGATATCAGCAGATCTTCCGTTTACAGACTCTATGCCGAGTATAAACAGGGGCAAATTGGGGTTTGCCAATAACCAAATCGTAAGGCCACCAATTATGCCTGGTGGCTATTTTTCTGTTCTAAGCAACCTGCCGCTGCCACACTCACCTATATAATGCTGCTTCAGGCAGTTCATCAACACTCAACGCTAACAGAACTTTCCACTAAACATGGCCGTTGTTGAAGAAGACAAAAAGAAAGCCCCGGCTTTAAAAACCGGGGCTTGCAAATCTCTTTGTCTTGCAGTTTAGCGCTGACGGATTTCCTTGATACGTGCAGCTTTACCCTGCAGATTGCGCAGGTAGTAGAGCTTGGCGCGACGTACACGGCCAACCATCATCACTTCAACCCTGTCAACGCAAGGTCCGTGCAGAGGGAAGACTCTCTCAACACCCATGCCGTTGGACACTTTGCGTACGGTGAAGGAAGAACCGACACCATTGTTGTGACGCTTGATGCAGACACCTTGAAAAACCTGGATGCGCTGTTTGTCACCTTCAGTGATCTTAACATGCACACGCAGTGTATCCCCCGCCTTGAACTGAGGGACATCTTTTCTCATATTTTCCATGCCGATGTAATTAATAACGTTCATCGTTTTTAGCCTCCTGATGTAAAGCGAACAGGATATTTACCGTAAGAGGTGTGAGAGAGTCAAGTCAAAAAGTCATTATTTTCTGCAACAATTGTCATCTTTTCAAATCTGCCCAATACGTCATAAGAAACATCTTCTAGTCACGGCCTGTGGAACGGCAGAAATACTCAATGATCAGAATGGCGAACGACCAGTTTTCCCAACATTTCCTGCATCTGTTCAAAGACTTCAGGCCTCTGCCCAGGGTCCGTAAAATAAAGGAAAAACCAAGAACCCTCCACATAACCAATCGTGCCGACGAACTTCACAGGGAGATCATGCTGCTGGTAATCTGCCACAAGCTGGAAGGCTTCTCTCGCCCCTTGAATCTTGACCGGCAGGACCTCCCAGACAACATTGCTGACATCTTCCTCACCTTCAAGGCTCTGCGCAGCATACTCCGCCGAGGTCCGCAGGGTCTTCGTGCTCGGAGCCGACGCACCCTGTTCGAGAGGGCTGAAATCTATCTCAAGGTGAGCCCCGCTTGCCGCATGATAGACGAACGCTTCATTGGCCGCCATGCGCTTGCGAGTCACCTTCTCAATCTGTGCGGCAGAAGCATTGGCCGCTGCAGGCTCGTGGGCCACATGACCAGCCATCTCTTTAACCAGAGCATCGGGCGGCTCCAGATGCAAAGCCCAACCTTCGCTGAGAGGTATCTCAACAAGCAGATCTTCAGAGATCACTAGCTCGGCCGCGGTGGCGGGTAAAAGCAACACGCTCATGGCAAGGGCAAAAAGAAAAACAAATCGAATCATGGCAACCTCCCCTTCTCAACAATATCAGTGTATCTAATCGGGCCCAAAATGCATATTTGAGAAAGTATCGAGGAACTCTAAACAAGCGGCAGGACCGCCCCCTGCTCTCCGATCAATCGATCAAGCATGATGGCGGCAGCGGTTCGTACCGAGAGGTGATTGTATTGCCCGGCCCGCACCGGTGCAAGGCAAGGACGCTCCGGCGCATAGAGCTCTGGAGCCAGACCGTGCCCGGTACCAAAGACCAGCAGCAACGGCCTCTCTACTGCAAGGTTTTGAGCCTGGGGGTAATCAACGCCCTCCTGGTGTCTGGCGCCAGTCAGCATCGCAAGTCCTTCTGAGCCGACCAGAGAACGCCAGTCTGCGAGAGCGTCATCAAAGCTGTTCACGACCTGCAGGCAGTCGAGAGCCTGGCAGCGATCCGGGTTATAGCTGGCGCCGGAACCTTTCTGCCAGTGGCCAATAATACGTGAGGCGAGCAACTGTTGTTCTGCCGCCGGGGTGACCAGGTAATAACGTGAAAGGTTGTAAGTTGTTGCCAGGCGGGCCAGATCATGGATATCGAGGTTGGTAACGGCCGAGGTGACCACATCCCCTCGTCGATCGAGAACAGGGTGATGGACTAGGGCGATGGCCATCGGCTTGAAGATCACTGCTCCTGCTCCAATGCAGCACGCAGCTCATCAAGGTACAGGAGGTCCTCTTTGCTCAGAGGGGCTGATTCGAGAAGTTCCGGCCGGCGCTCCAGGGTGCGTCGTAATTGCTCACGTCGACGCCAGTTGGCAATCAACTGATGATTGCCCGAGGCAAGAACCTCCGGCACGCGCACACCCTTGAACTCAGCCGGCCGCGTGTATTGGGGATACTCCAGAAGTCCATCACTGAAACTGTCTCCCTGGGCGCTACCGGCAGCACCAAGGACACCGGGTAGCAGGCGCGCTGTGGCATCAAGGATGGTCGCAGCAGCCAGCTCTCCACCGGTCAGAACGAAATCACCCAGAGAGATTTCTTCGTCAACCAGTGACCTTATACGTTCATCAAACCCTTCGTAGCGACCGCAAACAAAAACCAGTCCAGCTTCCTGGCTGAACCGTTCCGCGTCAGCCTGCTGAAAGGTTTTCCCCTGAGGCGACATGAGCAGAATCCTCGAGACCGGTCTCTTCTCTCTGAGTTCAGAGAGCGCCGCAGCAACCGGCTCAACCTTCATAACCATGCCGTCACCACCTCCATAAGGGGTGTCGTCGGTCACCTTGTGCTTACCTTCCGCCCAGTCACGCAAGTTGTGCAGATTGATCTCGATCAGGCCTTTATCAGCAGCCTTGCCAAGAATACTCGCGGTTAACGGGCCTTCGAGCATGTCGGGAAAGATCGTCAGGATATCAAATTTCATGGGGAGTTTATTGGTCCGCCTCCGGGACAAGCCCTTCGGGGAGGTTAACGTGCAGTTGTTCGGCGTCCCGGTCGACCCGCACCAGAAAAGACTCAACCGCCGGAATCAGAATTTCACCAGCAGGGCCATCAACCTCGAGGATGTCGTGGGCCGCGGTCGCAAACATTCCAACCACGCGGCCGAGCACGCCCTGTTGCTGATCAACCACTTCCAGACCCTCGAGATCGGACCAATAGTATTGCTCATCATCCAGTTCAGGAAGGTCTGTCTTGGCCATCCAGATCGAGGCACCAACCAAAGATTCTGCTGCGGCCAGATTTTCCATCCCGGCAAGGCGTAGCAGAACATTCTGTTTATGTTTGGAAGAACGGACAGTTTTGTAAGCAACAAGGAAGTCGCGACTGTCCTTTAGATAAACTTCACGGGCACCTGGCAAAGCCAGATCTCCGGTCGGCAATGGTCGAATCTTAACATCCCCGCGTAAGCCGTGAATGCCGATTACGACTCCCACTTCGAGGAGATCCTCAGGCTTGACATCCATCATCCACTATACACTCTCAAAAGAACACCAGGAGATGGCAAAGCCATCCTTACTCGAGAATCTGTAGAACAGCCCTTTTGTTCTCGCGAGTGGCCTTGGCATTGAGGAGGGTGCGCATGGCTTTAGCCGTGCGCCCCTGCTTGCCAATGATGCGTCCCATATCTTCCTGGGCCGCAGCCAACTTCACAAGAATTGTTCCATCGACGTCTTCATCTTCACTGATGGAGATCGCTTCAGGGTTATCCACCAGAGCTTTGGCGATGAATTCGATGAGCTCTTTCATGGCGTCCATCCTTTAGACAACAGGGAAGTCCTGTTGCGGGTGCCGCAAAAGCTCAGGATCTTAAGCCTGCTTGTACTTGGCCCAGATTCCCTGCTTACGCAGCAGTTGACGAACCGTATCAGTAGGCTGAGCACCTTTGTTCAACCACTCAAGGGTTTTGTCTTCAACGATATTAACCATTGGGGGATCCTGCTTCGGATCGTACTGCCCCAACTTTTCGATAAAGCGACCGTCGCGGGGAAACCGCTCGTCTGCTACAACAATCTGATAAAAAGGTTTCTTCTTGGCGCCGCCACGGGCCAGTCTGATTTTTACTGCCATCGACTTCTTTCCTCCTGAGCTTGTCGCTCATCTTTATTATCGGGGGTATCCCCTAGTTATATCTCTGTCTGGCTATCATGCAACCCGATACGGGCCGGGTAAAACTCTACATGGGCATGCCACCAGGACCCATCATACCGCGCAGGCCCTTGGGACCCATCTTCTGCATCTTCTTCATCATCTTCTGGGCCTCGGTAAAACGCTTGAGCAGTTGATTAACATCCTGCACGCGGGTACCGCTACCATTAGCAATGCGCAAACGTCTGGAACCATTGATGATCTTATGGTTTTGTCGTTCCTTGCGAGTCATCGAATCGATGATCGCCTCGATCTTTTTCATCTCGTCATCAGGAAGCTGCATGCCCTTCATTTTCTTGAGAGCTTTGCCGGCTCCGGGAATCATAGAAAGCATTGATTCCATCGAGCCCATTTTTTTAATTGACTGCAGCTGTTCCTTGAAAGTCTCCAGGGTAAACCCATCCTCACGGAGACGTTTTTCCATATTGGCAGCGTCATCCTTATCGATGGCCGCTTCGGCTTTTTCGATCAGGGAGAGCACATCCCCCATACCGAGAATCCGTTGCGCCATCCTTTCGGGATGAAATGTTTCCAGAGCATCGAGCTTTTCGCCCATACCGACAAACTTGATCGGCTTACCGGTGACGGCACGAATCGACAGCGCAGCACCACCGCGGGCATCGCCATCGAGCTTGGTCAGGATAACACCGGTCAGGTCGAGGCGCTCATTAAAAGAGCTGGCCACATTGACCGCATCCTGCCCTGTCATGGCGTCCGCTACGAGCAGGATCTCCTGCGGTTGCAGGTCGTCGCGAATCCGCTCCAATTCCTGCATCAGGGTGTCGTCAACGTGCAAACGACCGGCGGTATCAAGTATCAGTGTATCGTAACCCTGACGGTCGGCAAACTCACGTGCCAACCGGCAGATTTCAACCGGATCCTGATCAGCACTGCTGTCGAAAACCGGAATATCGATCTGGCGGCCGAGGGTTTTAAGCTGTTCAATCGCTGCCGGACGATAAACGTCGGCAGGAACCATCAAGGGGTTACGCTTTTCCTGGCGCAATTTGAGCGCCAACTTGCCACAGGTGGTGGTTTTACCCGCCCCCTGCAAACCGCAAAGCATAATCGGAACGGGCGGGCGGGAAGCCAGATCCAGCTGGTTGTCCTCACTGCCACCCATCAGCAAGCCCAGTTCATCACGAACGATCTGGACCACCTGCTGACCCGGGGTCAAACTTTGCAAAACATCATGACCAACTGCACGCTCACGCACAGCAGCCACGAAGTCTTTGACCACCTTGAAGTTAACGTCTGCTTCCAACAGGGCCAGGCGAACCTCACGCATTGCCTGCTGAATATTATCTTCAGTCAGACGACCGCGTCCGCGAAGCTGCTTGAATACAGCATCAAATTTTTCTGTCAGGTTATCAAACATACAGTTATCAGTTTATTGCCGGAAAGCAAAGGGAGCACTTTAGTTAAACTGCGCGGACTTTGTCAAGCGAAATCAGGTCAGAGCAAGTCTCGTTTGCAGAGGGTCACAGCAGGCTGGAAACGTCTAAATACGCACCGTCGCTGCGTTGATACATTTCCGCTGGAGACAGGTCTGACTCTTCAAGGATTGACAACAGACCATCTCTAACCTCGGGCGAAAAGCGCAGAGCCAACCCGCAATCAGAAGTCAGCTGTCGAGGCACAGGAATCAGCAAAAAATCCTGTTTCTCCTGCTTGAGGGTTTTCTCAGCCTTGAGAACCCGATGAATCGAGTGGAATATGGCGACGTAATCGTTCTCTTTTACCATCAATAATGTCCCGTAACTCTCCAAGAGGGCGGGCATCATGCCACGTTTAAAACCTTATAGCAAGGCTACAGCGACAAAACGCTTTGTGACACTGCCCTCAAGAGAAAAGGCCACCCGGTTCAGGGTGGCCTTTCATAATTAACAGAAGTGTTCTGGGCCTAGAAATGGTGAACAAAGCGCAAATTGTAACGCTCACCTTCCGGGCGACTTTCTGCATCTGTTTCAAAGTATGCATTCACAAACAGATGTGTATCCTGGGAGAAATGCCAAACAGCACCGGGACCGATGGCAAAAACCTTTTCTTCTAGAGACTTGTCTTTATTGCCACCCACCTTGGTATCGCTGATCTGGTCGAACCAATAACCGTTAATACCAAGCCGAAGTTGCTTCGGCAACACCTCATAGGCGGCAGTGAAATTCGCGTGAACAGCTTCACCCGGTTCAAGATCAACACTGTTAGGTCCGAAATCATCGTTTTCGTCATTCCAGAGGTAGTGTAGTCGCCAGGAAACAGTCGCTTTGGGACCGAGAAAAACCGTCGCAGCCCAGTAAGGGTTGAATGAAAAGTGGTTGCTGCCCGGGTTGAGTGCCTTATCATTATCATACTTGCCTGTCGGGAAAATAGTTTGCAATTCAATGCGGTTAACCATTAAGGGACCACTAGCCCCCATGATCGGATCCCATTGAAGGTAAGGACCAACGAGCAGGTCACCAAGACCCGTACCATTGTCTTCAAGACCTGCGGGATTGCTCCCCACATCAAGGCCAACAACGGGCAACATGACATTGAGCCCCCATTTACCACCAAAAATGAGTTCTTTATCAGACTGGTAGATAAGCTGGTTCATCAGAACCCAGACATCAATATCGACATCAAGAGCCTTGGAGCCCTTTTCATTGTTTAAATGATCTGCCGTATAATACTGCAGGTATTCTGACAGGTACAACCCGGGACCTGCTGGCGGAGCACCATCGAGAAAACTCGTAAAGCCGAGATTTACATTCGGCTGGCCTAGACCAAAAGCCGTCCCGGAAAAGAGTGTGAGTGCTATCAAGGCACTCAATACAATACACAGGTTCTTCATCATCCATCCTCCCTATTTATGTGTGATAAATCACAATTATCAATATGCAAGAAGCCAGAAAGCATCACTTTTATTCATATATTTGTCAAGTACGCAACTAAAGTTTAGTGAGCTTCGCGCCAGTTGTGCCCGTGCCCGACCTCTACCAGAAGAGGCACGCTGACATCAACCGCGCCTTCCATTTCTTCGGTGACGAGAGCCGTAATCTTTTCCAGCTCACCGACGGGCACATCAAAAACCAGTTCATCGTGAACCTGGAGCAGCATACGCGTTTTGTAGCCTTCTTCGGCAATGCGATGAGCGATACGCACCATAGCAACCTTGATGATGTCGGCGGCTGAGCCCTGCACCGGGTAGTTGATCGCGTTACGCTCGGCATAGCCGCGTACTGCACCATTCTTGCTGTTGATCTCCGGAATTGCACAGCGCCGTCCTAGCAAAGTTGTCACGTACATCTTTTCGCGTGCTTGCGCGATGCAGGAGTCCATGAACGTTCTGATACCGGGATAACGTTCAAAATAAGTGTCGATAAAGGTCTGAGCTTCGCGGCGACTGATACCGAGCTGCTTGGCGAGACCGAAGGCGCTCATCCCGTAGATTACGCCGAAGTTGATCGCCTTGGCTTGACGGCGTTGCTCGTCGGTGACCATTTCCGGGAAGAGGCCGAGAACCTCGCTGGCTGTACGACGGTGGATATCTTCGCCGCGGGCAAAGGCCTCTTTGAGTGCCGGCTCATCAGCCATGTGGGCCAGGATTCGCAGCTCGACCTGTGAATAGTCGGCAGCGAGCAAAAGGCAATCTTCAGAAGGGATAAAACCTTCCCGGATACGCCGGCCTTCTTCTGTCCGAATCGGGATATTCTGCAAGTTGGGGTCACTTGAAGAGAGCCTGCCCGTGGCAGTCACCGCCTGGTTGAAGCTACTGTGAATACGCCCGGTGTCTGGATGAATCAGCTTTGGCAAGGCATCGGTATAGGTCCCCTTCAACTTGGACAGGGAACGATAATCAAGGATTTTCGCGGCGATCTCATGTTCCTCGGCCAGCTTGCTTAACACCTCGACATCGGTCGACCAGCCGGTCTTGGTTTTCTTGCCCTTTGCCAAGCCGAGGCGTTCAAAAAGAACTTCACCAAGCTGTTTTGGTGAGCCGATGTTAAAAGTAGTCCCCGCCAAGCCATGAATCTCGATTTCGAGTGCAGCAAGCTTCTTCTCCATGTCTGCCGAAAGCCCATTCAACAGTTCAGCATCAATACGAATCCCAGTCTGCTCCATCTTGACCAGGATCGGCAGCAGTGCCATCTCAACATCATCAAAAAGCTCCTGCTGCCCCTTCTCGGCAATCATCGGCAGAAGTTTTTCGTAGAGCCGTAAAGTGATGTCGGCATCTTCTGCAGCGTAGACCGTTGCCTTTTCGACCTCTACTTCATCGAAACAGATCTTCTTCTTGCCGCTACCGGCAACTTCGCTGTAAGGGATGGTGCGATAATCAAGCAGCTCAGTAGCAAGGCTGTCCATGCCATGGGACTGAGCCGCTGGATTGGCTAGGTAGCTGGCCAGCATGGTGTCGAAGAGGGGTTCCGTCACTGCGACCCCTACACGCCCCATCACCAGGATATCGTACTTCAGATTCTGGCCGATCTTTAAATGCTCGGCAGAGCCCAGCAGCGGGCCAACGGCCGCAAGCACCTTATCGAGAGGCAGCTGCTCCGGCACGCCAAGATAACGGTGACTGACCGGCACATACCACGCCTCCCCCGCAGTCACTGCGAAAGAGAGCCCGACCAGATCGACTCGCAACGGATCCAAACCGGTGGTCTCGGTATCAAACGCAAAACGCTCCGACGCCTCCAGAGCAGCAACCATCTCCGCCAGAGCCCCTTCATTTAAAACGGCCCGGTAGCTAGCCTCCTTGGCACTGGCACGTGAGTCATCAGAGAATTCCTGCAATAACTTGCTGAATTCACACTCTTTAAAGAGTTCGGTCAAGGCCTTCCGGTTTGGTTCTGCCATGACAAAGGCGTCATCATCGACATCCAGATCGAGATCAGTAATCAGAGTCACCAACTGCTTCGACAGACGGGCCTGGTCGGAAAAATTCTCCAGGTTTTCCCGACGCTTGCCTTTCAGCTGATCAAGACTGGCCAAGAGTGTCTCGACATCGCCGAATTCATCGATCAGAGCTTTCGCCGTTTTCTCACCGATCCCTGGAACGCCGGGAACATTATCAGAACTGTCTCCCGCCAGAGCCTGCACTTCCACAACCTTATCGGCACCACCGAAGCGCTCAAAGACTTCTGCCGGACCGGAGACCTGGTCCTTCATGGTATCGAGCAGACAGACATGATCACTGACGATCTGCATCAAGTCCTTATCACCGGTTACAACGGTCACCTCTATTCCCTTGGCAGCGAACTTGCTAGCCAGAGTCGCGATGATATCGTCTGCCTCGTAGCCGGCCTTTTCGATTCCAGGTATATTAAAGGCCTCAACCACCCGCTTGATATACGGAATCTGCGGCACCAGGTCTTCCGGCATCGCCGAGCGGTTCGCCTTGTATTCCGGGTAAAGATCCTTGCGGAAGGTCGGCCCCTTGCTGTCATAGATCACAGCCAGCTGATCAGGTTGTGATTCTCGAATCACCTTGAGCAGCATATTGGTGAAACCGTAGATAGCGTTGGTCGCCATCCCCTGTGAATTGGAGAGGTGACGAATCGCGTAATAGGCGCGGTAGATATAACTTGAGCCATCAATCAGAAAAAGCCGCTTGGGCTGTTTTGGCATGAGGTCGGTCTCCATAGAGTTAAAAGTGTCGGCCATTATTTCACAAGATTGCATGGAGACAAAGAAGAAGAAATGACAGCAGCAATGACCGTTCACAAACAAACGAATCAAACCAGCACTTTCTCCCTGGCCCGAGGTTGACAATACTCTCTGGAATGATTAGCTTTCCAGAGAAGAGATTAGTAGAAAACGGTGACCACGGAGCACACGAAGAGCACAGAGGCCCCCCTCGCATCTCGATTATTTCCTTCGAGTTCTTCGTGTGCTCCGTGGTTATTACTGCTCAAGATTTTGATTATCAGAAGAATCTTTCACATAGGAGTTTCCTGAATGCCCGAAAATGACCAATTTGACGATCCCGTATCCGATTTCGAAATCGATCACGACCAGATGACCGAGCTTATCGAAGAACACGTCAAAGAAGGAGAGCTGGTCGTTGCGTCAGAAATCTTGCCCACCGCCCTGCCGATTATTCCACTGCGCCCACGCCCGGCGTTTCCCGGCATCATGATTCCGCTGGTTCTCAACGGGCAGGCCCAGGTGGCGGCTATGCACCAGGCGATGGAGCACCAGGTACAGACCATTGGCCTGGTCATGGTCCGAGATCTAGATAAAGAGGACGACATCGAGAACCTCCATAAGGTCGGTGTTGCCGCCAAGATCGTCAAGGTCTTGCACAGCGAAAAGAACTCGGCTCATATCCTGGTCAACAGCCTCGAGAGATTCGAAATAGAAGATATTCACGAAAAGGGCATCGCTCTCTTCGCCCGGGTTCGCTATCACTTTGCTACGGAACTGTCCGGGAATGCTGAGCTGCGGGCATACTCGATGGCGATCCTCTCCACCTTAAAGGAACTCGTCCAGATCAACCCACTATACAGCGAAGAGATCAAGCTCTTTCTCAACCGTTCAAGCATGGACGATCCGGGCCGGCTGGCAGACTTCGCAGCCAACCTGACCAGCGCCGATGGGCAGGAGCTGCAGGAGATTCTGGCCACCATCGATGTCCGCAAACGTATCGATAAGGTCCTGGTGCTTTTGAAGAAAGAGCTCGAAGTCTCCCGGCTGCAGACCAAGATCTCCAAGCAGATCGAAGATAAAGTGTCTGCCCAGCAACGTGAGTTCTTCCTGCGCGAACAGCTTAAGGCGATCAAGAATGAGCTGGGGCTGGAAAAAGAAGGCAAGGACACGGAAATTGAAAAATTCCAGGAACGCCTCAAAAAGCTGACGCTGAACGAGGAAGCAGAGCGCGCTGTTGAAGATGAGATGGAGAAGCTTCAACTGATCGAACCCTCCTCTCCCGAATATAACGTCAGTCGAAACTATCTTGACTGGTTAACGATCCTCCCCTGGGGCGTCTACAGCAAGGACTCTTACAATATTGACAAGGCCAGAAAAGTTCTTGCCCGTGATCATTACGGCCTTGAAGATGTCAAGGAACGAATTCTGGAGTTCATTGCCGTTGGCAAGATGAAAGGCGACATCGCCGGCTCCATCCTCTGCCTGGTGGGGCCTCCCGGAGTCGGAAAAACCTCCATTGGTCATAGCATTGCCGGTGCCCTGGGGCGCGAGTTTTTTCGCTTCTCATTGGGCGGCATGCGTGATGAGGCTGAGATCAAAGGTCATCGCAGAACCTACATCGGCGCCATGCCAGGAAAATTCATTCAGGCGATGAAGACAGTCGGCACCTCCAACCCGGTCATCATGCTTGATGAGATCGACAAAATCGGAGCTTCATTTCAGGGCGACCCGGCCTCGGCCCTACTCGAAGTCCTTGATCCGGAGCAGAACGGATCGTTCCGCGATCACTATATGGACGTCCCCTTTGATCTCTCCAACGTGCTATTCATCGCAACGGCCAATCAACTCGACACTATCCCGCGGCCTTTGCTCGACCGTATGGAAATGATTCGGCTCTCCGGCTACATCCTCGAGGAGAAGCTCCAGATCGCCAAACGCTACCTGATACCCAAAGCACTGAAAAGCCACGGTCTGAAAAAGGGCCAGGTGACGATCCAGAAGACCGCGCTCAGACAGATTATCGATGGCTACGCCCGTGAATCGGGGGTCCGTAACCTCGAGAAACAAATCAAGAAGATCATGCGCCGCTCAGCCATGGCTTTCGCAGAAGACGAGTCACTGGAAAAAGTGTCTATCACCAGACAAGACCTTGAAAGCTATCTCGAGAAGCCGGTCTTTACCGCCGATGAAATCTTTGAAGGCATCCCCGGCGTCGTCACCGGGCTGGCCTGGACCAGCCTCGGTGGCGCAACCCTGCAGATCGAAGCCACGGCGATGCGCGCCAAGGCCAAGGGCTTCAAACAGACCGGCCAACTCGGCGAGGTCATGGTGGAGAGCTCAGAGATCGCCTACTCCTATGTTATGGCTCACATGGATGATTATTGTTGTGATGCGGATTTCTTCGATCAGCACTTCATCCACCTTCACGTCCCGGCCGGTGCCACGCCGAAAGACGGCCCATCGGCCGGCGTTACCATGGCCACAGCGCTGGTGTCGATGATCACGGGCAAAAGGGTTAAAAAGAAACTCGGCATGACTGGAGAACTTACCCTCACCGGTCGCGTTCTGCCCATCGGCGGGCTCAAGGAAAAAGCCATCGCCGCAAGACGCGCCGGGCTGAAGGTCCTGATCTTTCCGGAAGGCAACCGCAACGACTTTGAAGATTTACCCGATTACCTCAAAGAGGGGCTAGAAGTCCACTTTGTCAAAACTTTCAATGACGTCTACAAAATTGTTTTTTAATTTTCAGCAGAGTGAAGAGACAGCTAAAAAGGGGCGCCCTGATCAAGGGTGCCCCTTTTGGTTTTATCAGGGTCACGTGTTCCACTCGACTTAGCAACTTGTTGTTACCTTCCACTTGATTAAAACCCTATAAACATACATCGCATTGCATGATGTTAACTTTCCGTTATTATTAATTTAATCCTTAATTAGGGAGTATCAATTCATGGAGTCTCTCATTTCATTTAGCGATGGCCTTTTTAGTGGCGATTTTCTTGAAAGCAAAATCTTTTACACGATTCTGGCCCTTGTGGTTTTCTGGCTGTTCCGTCGTATCAGCCTCATTGTTTTGCTGCGTGGCCGCGACGTTCAGGTACAGTACCGCATCCGGAAAAGTGTCGCTTACATCACCTACCCCCTTGCCTTTCTGGTGATTGGCCGCATCTGGTTTGCCGGCTTTCAGGCAGTGTCAACTTATCTTGGCTTGCTCTCCGCAGGTTTGGCCATTGCCCTGCAGACTCCATTGGTCAATCTCGCCGGGTGGGCCTTCATCCTCTGGCGACAGCCTTTCAAGGTTGGCGACCGAGTCCAGCTTGGCGACCATCGTGGAGATGTCATTGACCAACGTATCTTTATGTTCAGCCTGATGGAGATTGGCAACTGGGTTGACTCCGACCAGAGCACCGGACGCGTTATCCACATCCCAAATGGCAAGATTTTCAATGAAGTTCTGGCCAATTACAGCCAAGGGTTCCAGTACATCTGGAATGAAATACCGGTTCTGGTCACTTTTGAAAGTGACTGGCGCAAGGCAAAGCAGATCCTTGATGAGATAGCCCATCAACATGGCGATTCACTCAGCGACTCTGCCGCACGCAGACTAAGAGAAGCCGCAAAAAAGTTCATGATTTTCTATAAAAAGCTGACGCCGGTGGTTTACACAACAGTGAAGGACTGCGGTGTCATGCTGACGATCCGCTATCTCTGCGACCCCCGTAAACGTCGAGGCTCAGAAGAAGAGCTTTGGGAGAACATCCTTGATGCTTTTGCCGTGCACGACGACATCGACTTTGCCTATCCCACCCAGCGCTTCTACACCAATATGTCTGAGGGTAAACCTGGAACTCGCCCTGAAGCTGTCTACAAGACCGACTCACCAGAGTGAAACTGGAAGTGAACGGACTTGCGATGCAGGAACCTCACAGATTGAAATCGGCGGTCTTTTCTGGTAAGTTCGCGCCCATGTAAAATCAAGGAACGTGACTTCGTCCGTCCCGACACGCTCTAAGGAGAATGATAATGCGCGTACTATCCGGCATCCAGCCTTCCGGCTCCCTTCACCTCGGCAATTATTTCGGCATGATGTCGAAAATGATCGCCCACCAGGAAGAGGCTGAACTTTTCTGTTTTATCGCCAACTACCATGCCCAGACTTCGGTCAGTGACGGCAAACAACTTGCCAAGGGCACTCTCGAAGCGGCCGCCAACTTTCTCGCTCTCGGCATGGATCCGGAAAAGAGCACCTTCTGGGTGCAGTCTGATGTTCCGGAGGTTCAGGAACTGGCATGGATTCTTTCCAACTTCACTCCTATGGGGCTTTTGGAACGCTGCCACAGCTACAAGGATAAAATCGTCAAGGGAATCGCGGCCAACCATGGCCTCTTTGCCTACCCAGTCTTAATGACTGCCGACATCTTGCTCTTTCAGAGCGAGACGGTCCCAGTCGGAAAAGACCAGAAGCAGCATGTTGAAGTGGCCCGCGACATCGCCATCAAGTTCAACAACGAGTACGGTGAGATCTTCACCCTGCCACAACCTGAGATTGACGATGATGTCGCCACCGTACCTGGTCTTGATGGACAGAAAATGAGTAAGAGTTACGGCAACACCATCGATCTCTTTGCAGAAGATAAAGCGCTGCGCAAACAGATCATGCGCATCGTCACAGCTCCCATCCCGGTCGAAGACCCAAAAGATCCTGATGCCTGTAACGTCTATAAAATCTTCCGTCTTTTCCTCGACAAGGAGCAAGACGAGGCATTGCGCCAGCGCTACCAGGCTGGGAATCTCGGCTTCGGCGACGTAAAGCAAGAGCTCTTTGAAACAGTGCGAGACTATTTTGCCCCTCAGACTGAGTATCGCAAGGAGTTGCTGGCCAACCCGGACGGGGTTCGTGAGATTCTTGCTAAAGGTGCGGATAAGGCGAGATATGCGGCGAGCAGGACGTTGCGGAAGGTTAGGAAGAAAACTGGTTTGATCTACTAAAAAAGCAAATATCCAGAACATTAAAGCGCATCAGAGGGTTAATGTGTTGTGCTTTTTTCTTATGCAAAAAGAAAGTCAAAACCGGCGGTTCGCGTACCGCCGAACGCCATACTTTTGTCCGGCAACAAAAGTAAGCAAAAGTGCCGTCTCCTAGCGGAGGGCATATTCTTTTGCCAGGTTCCTGAACTTTCTACTTACAGAAGTTGTTTCATTCCGGCCCGTTTCAGGGGGCCTAACAGTCGTGTTTCTAGCTGGGGTTGGCATAAGCAACAGATGGTCTTCGTCTTGTCGCTGTCATAGAGGTCCACAAGGGCCTCGGGGCGATCGGGGGAAGTGTAAAAAACTACAAATTAACACCTCTGATTTTTGCCGCCAGCATCCATCGAGTAAAACATGCCCAGCGCAGCGCAGCCATTTTCTGCATACTCTTTTGGGGCTTCAAAAGAGTATGGCGTCGGACGGGACGCGACCCGTCGGTTTTGCTTTGTTTCTAAAGCGCTACAAAAGCAACGAAAAAGCGCAACAGATTAACCCGCTGTTGCGCTTTTATGTTTTCTGAACAGCTGAAACAGTTAATCAAGCAGATCAACAATTTCCGGCGCCATACCCACATAACTTCCTGGAGTCATCTCAAGCAGACGTTGCTTGTCATCTTCAGCCAACTCCAACCCTTCGATAAAGACACGAATCGTTTCAGCAGTAATCTTCTGCCCACGAGTCAGCTCCTTGAGTTTTTCATAGGGCTTCTCAATTCCAGCCTTACGCATCACCGTCTGAATCGGTTCAGCCATCACTTCCCAGGCATTATCCAGGTCAATCGCCAAATTCTGTTCATTGAGCTTGAGTTTGCTCAAACCCTTGATGGTCGAGTGGTAGGCAATCATGCTGTAGCCAAAACCGACGCCCATGTTGCGAATCACCGTCGAGTCGGTCAGGTCACGCTGCAGGCGAGAAATTGGCAGTTTAGCCGAGAGATGACCGAATATGGCGTTAGCCAATCCGCAATTGCCTTCAGAGTTTTCGAAATCAATCGGATTGACCTTGTGCGGCATGGTCGAGGAACCGACTTCACCGGCGATGGTTTTCTGACCGAAGTAGGCCATGGAGATATAGGTCCAGATATCACGATTCAGGTCGACGAGAATGGTATTCCACCGAGACAGGGCATCAAAAAGTTCAGCCATGTAGTCGTGAGGCTCGATCTGGGTCGTAAAGAGGTTCTGAGTCAGGCCAAGTTCACCTTCGATCACCTTTTTACTTAAAGCGACCCAATCGACATCCGGGTAAGCAGAAAGATGAGCATTAAAATTTCCAACCGCTCCGTTGAGCTTGCCGAGGATCTCCACGACGGCAATGCTTGCACCCTGCTTGCGCAGGCGAGCGACAAAGACTGCCAACTCCTTACCGATAGTGGTCGGCGAAGCGGTCTGCCCATGGGTACGGGCCAGCATTGGCACTGCCTTGAAGTCCTTGGCCAGAGAGATCAGTACACTGGTGATGCGTTCCTGTAACGGCTCAAGAACCTGAAGACCGTCCTTAAGCATCATGGCGTGCGACAGGTTGTTGATATCCTCCGAGGTACAGGCGAAGTGCAGGAACTCTGACAGTCCTTCCAAAGACGTTCCCGTGATCTGCTCCTTGAGGTAATACTCGACCGCCTTGACATCATGATTGGTCACCTTCTCGATCGCTTTGACCTTCTCGGCTTCCTCAGGGTTAAACCTGGTCATGATAGAGCGCAGAAACTGCTCTTCCTCAATCGTCAGTGCACGACACTCGGCGATTTTCGGCTCGGCACAGAGCGCCAGCAACCACAGAACCTCAACCTTCACTCTGTTACGAACCAACGCGTACTCGGAAAAACAGTCGCTCAATTCTTCTACTTTT